>CALUUU010000057.1 GCA_944324035.1 Candidatus Gastranaerophilales bacterium | reverse complement strand
TAAAAAAGAAAAAGTGAACAAAGAATTACATAACTTATGTATGTGGTCGATAGAGGCAGATAACATGGGTTATGTAAGAAACACTGGCTTTTTAGGTATCTGTGGAATTTTCTATTGTATGTCCAATAACTCCAATAAAAAAGGCGGAACAACTTCCGCCTTTTTATATGTCCAAATTAATCTTTTACTGTTTTAGCTTTCTTTTTGGATGAGAGTTTTTTGCCCTCTTCATCCTGCGCAGCCTCGTCATCTGTATCTTCTGAACTGTTAGTATCTGCTTCTTCTACAATTTCAACAGACTCTTCTGGGGATTCTTCTTGAGTTTCTTCAGTATTTTCGGTTTCTTCCGTATCACTTTCAGAAACATTTTCTGCTTCTGCTTTTTTAGCATCTTCTTCTGCAAGAGTAGCTTCAATTTCAGCTTCTTCTCTTGCTCTAAGTACAGGAATTGAAAGCATAAGCGCCATTTGATTGCCTTCCTGCTCAAAGCCGAGTTCCAAAGCTTCTTTATCCATTTCTACATATCTGGAAAGCAGTTCTATAAGTTCTTTTCTCATTCTGTCCATAAGCTCCGGAGTAAGATTTGTTCTATCCTGCATCAAGACAAATTTTAATCTGTTACATGCAACCTCTTTTGCGCTTTCTTCCTGTTTTTCGGTTTGTCGGAAGAAACCAAGAACTTTGTTGTATAAATCTGTAAATATATCTTTCATTATTGTTTCTCCTTACCGATTAAGCCGGCAAAAAACTTTTTAACTTTAGCAACAACGCCGGTTTCTTCTTCAAGGTCCAGAAACGGAACATCTTCACCTATAATCCTGCGGGCTACATTTCTGTAAGCCTGTCCGGCAAGGGATTTTTCATCATTAACAATAGGTTCGCCTTTGTTAGTTGATGTAATAATACCGGTATCTTCCGGGATTATTCCTATTAGCTGTGCTGAAAGAATTTCAACAACATCCTCAACACTCATCATATCATTAGATTTAATCATATTTGGTCTTACACGGTTAAGTAAAAGTTTGTATGATTTAATCTCTTCTCTGGCTTCCAAAAGTCCGATAATTCTATCCGCATCTCTTACTGCAGACATTTCCGGAGTTGTAACAACTATGGCTTCGGAGGCTCCGGCTACGGCATTTTGAAATCCCTGTTCAATACCTGCAGGACAATCTACGAGTATAAAATCAAAGTCTTTTTTAAGTTCTTCACATATGTCTTTGAGCTGTTCTTCTGTTACTGCTGTTTTATCTCTTGTCTGTGCTGCCGCAAGAAGGCAAAGATTCGGGTTCTTTTTGTCTTTAACCAAAGCTTGTTTAAGCTTGCAGCGTTCTTCCACAACATCTACAATTGTATAAACAATTCTGTTTTCCAGCCCCAACAGCAGGTCTAAATTTCTTAACCCAAGGTCTGTATCAATCATAACAACTTTTTTGCCGGCTTTAGCAAGAGCTGTACCAATATTTGCGTTTGTGGTAGTCTTTCCGACTCCGCCTTTCCCGGACGTAATAACTATTACTCGACCGCTCATTATATCTCCTTTTTTATTATCTTTTTCTATTACTTTTTCACATGTTAATGTCATATTTCTTCCTGCCTTATTGTGATTCGTGTAATTTGTAAATCATAATATGCTTGTGGTGAACTCTTGCTTCTTCCGGAACAAAGGAATCTGTTCTTTGTATATACGGTGTGTTAACCGTATCCGGACGCCTTGCAAATATGTTTCCTATACGAATTTGGATTGCATTTAATTTTAGAGCCCGGATTTTTGAATGAATGTTTCCGTCAGAGCCGGCATGGGCAATTCCGCCTAAAATTCCCCAGACAGTGATGTCGCCTTTGGCAATAACTTCTGCCCCGGGATTTACATCTCCTATTATTACGATGTTCCCGTCAGAAGATAAGCTTTGACCTGAACGAAGGGTTCTGTGGATATAAAGTGTCGGCAGTTTTTCGGTTTCTCTGTCATGTTTTCTTATTTCTTCAAGATCTTCGACCTCTTCAAATTCTACAATCTGAATATCGCCTTCTTCCGGTTTTGCATCTGATTTGTCATTGTTTTCTTCCGGATATCTTTCATCAAAGTCGCCTTCTCCGAAAATTTTATCCAAAGCTGTTTCGAGTTCCGCATTAGTGCTTTCGTTTTTTTCTTCGCTTGCAGTTATGTCAAGTGCAGGAACTACGGTGTTTAATTCGGATATTTCAATGCCAAGTTCGTTTGCTGCGCTTTTGGTAATTTCAGAAGCCGTTGAAATAAATTCAATTTCCGAATCCATTGTTTCTATTAATGCTTTAATACTTACTAGTTCGGGTTCTGTTAAGTTCATTCCGCCGAGTTTTAGGCAGATTTTTTTATGTTTTGCCTCCGGCATATCAAGAATTTTGCTTAATTCATAAATTACTTCGGATGTTTTTTTTGAGTTGGCCAAATCAACTATAAATCCGTTTTCTACATATCCCTTTTCCATTATTTTCCTTCCTAAACAAATACAAGTTATCTTATATTTGACGATAACCGAAAAAAAATCTGATAGCAACGGATTATTGAGAATTGTTGCGAGAAGCTCATCAGCAAACTACAGAAAGACTTTTATTTTTAACTCTTTGACCGAGTTCGTTTTTTGTAATCTTGCCGTCTTTGTTTATATCAAGGCCTTCATTACCTTCGTATAATCCGTCACCGCGCTTTGCTACTGAGTTTTTCTTTGCATTTGCAGGAGCAAAGTTTATTGCATAAAGTTCTCCCGCGGTTAATCTGTGATTTGCAGGGAAGTCTGCAATTTTTTTTGCTCTGATGAGTACAAGCTCCGCTAAATCAAGCTGTTGTAATGCTGTCATTTTGGCGATGCTTGCTTTCGTATAATGTTTATTATATGTGCGGTTCAAATCTTCTATACATATATCGGTAAATTGTATAAGCCCGATGGCTTTTTTGCCGTCCCATCCCGGTGTTACCGTGTAAAATCCGGATTCACTGTAAATTAGACCCATTAAATCTTTATAATCACAGTTTATTTTTGCGGCAATCTGTTTTACTCTGTTAATAATATCTCTGCTCGGCCGGACTTTTGTGCTTGTTCTGGTTATTCTTGAATTATTGCCGACAGGTGTATTAACCGGCGATTCATTTACTGAGCTGGTAGTTAAAGTATTTTGTCTTTTGCCGCTCGCAGCTATTTGTAAAAGGCTTGGTGATGGATTTGTACCGGCGTTTAAATATGTTGAATATGGCGCCCCGTAAGGAACACCAATATTTGGCGGCATAGTTATGTAGTCTGAGCCGTAAAACGGCATACCGGTATTTGACGCTGCAGAAACCAATGCATCTCCTACCAGATTATAATTAGTATTTTGCCTTGTTGCTGCAATTTGGGTTAGTGAAGATGTCGTGCTGCCGCCGGTGTAATATGAAGAACCTGCAGAACTTATTCCGGAAAGAGCATCTCCCACTAAATTATAATTTTGTGCAGGAGGTTGATAAGCAGGGTATGTCGGGTTAGAAAATAACGGCATATGATAATAATTTTGGGTGTAAGCTCTCCTATTTGAGGAAAACATGCTGTTTAGTGCCCCGAAAATCATTCCGATGCCTATCAGCCAATTCATGTTATGATTGCAATAATAATAACCGAACATATTTTCCCCGTTATTCCCCTTATATATATAAAAATATTTTGTTTTAGAAAATTGCTAGGGCTCCTTTTGTTGTAAAAAAATATTAACAATTTATATTAATTTATGTAAAAATATTTTTTTATTGTATTATTAATTTAGGGTAAGAGATTATGTTTAACGAAACTAAAACACACGAAATTACAGTCGACGTTGTTATTTTGACAATAATTAACAACGCCATTCAGGTTTTGCTTGTTAAAAGATTAAACGAACCTTTTAAAGATAAGTGGGCTATACCGGGCGGTTATGTAAGACTTTCTGAAAATCTTGACCAAGCTGCTTTGAGAGTTTTGAAAGAGAGAACAAATGTTGATAATATTTATCTTGAGCAGCTCTATACATTCGGCGATCCGCTCAGACACCCTAATTCAAGGGTTATAACCTGTGCATATTTTGCGCTTGTAAGGGCTGAAGATATTAAAATTGTTTCTTCTCCGGAACTTGGCTGGCATAAAGTTTCAGACCTGCCGCCGCTTGCATTTGACCACAAGGAGATTATTGAATACTCTCTAAAAAGAACACGTGAAAGACTGGAAATTTGTCCTGTGGCTTATCAGTTATTGAATGAAAAATTTACTCTTACTGAAATGCAGAAATCTTATGAGCTTATTATGGAAAAGAAGCTGGATAAGAGAAATTTCAGGAAAAAAGCTCTTGCAACAGAAGGTTTAATTGAACTTGACGAATTTACAAAATCGTCTTCTAAAAGACCCGCAAGATTATACACTTTTGAAAATATAAAATTAAATTCAAAACGTGCTCATTTCATTTCTAAGAAAAAGGAGAAAAAATAAAAAATGTTAACTTTTGTTTGGACTATACAGATAATTTCATCCGTGTTACTTATAATTCTGATTTTGCTTCATGATCCGAAAGGTGACGGCATCGCGGGAATCGGCGGAGCTTCACAGATTTTTTCATCCCAGAGAAGTGCAGAAAAAGGGTTGAATAAAGTAACCGGTATTATTGCTGCTATTTTTTTGATATGCACGTTTTTACTTGGTTTTGGTTTGATTAAGTAGTTTTGGAGTCTGGTATGACGGACTCTGATAGTATATTTTCACGTAATGAACTTTACTGGGGAAAACAGGGACAAGAGTTTTTAGCTTCTTGTCATGTTGCGGTGTTTGGTTTGGGCGGTGTAGGCGGTTATTGCGCTGAAGCGCTTGCAAGAAGCGGTGTCGGTGAGCTTACTGTTATGGATTTTGATGTTGTCAGTTCCTCAAATATAAACAGGCAGCTCGTTGCTCTTAATTCAACTGTGGGAAAATCTAAGGCATTACTTTTTGAAAGCAGGCTTAAAGATATAAATCCTTATATTAAGTTAAATGTTATTGAAGATTTTTATTCTGATAAGAATTATAAGATAAGGGCTGATTTTGTCGCTGATGCTATTGATACAATGCGTGCTAAAATTTCTTTGCTTGAATACTGTGTTAAAAATCAAATTCCTGTTATAAGTTCTATGGGAGCGGGAAACAGAATTGCTCCGGAAGAGCTTTATATTTGTGATATTTCGGAAATAGAACACAAGAATACCCCATTTGTTTCAAATATTCTTTATCAGTTGAAAAAGAGGAATATAACATCAGGAATTCAGGTTGTTGCAAGCCGTGAAAAACCTTTTTGCCGGGAAAAAATAAGCGGAACTGAAAATGTTTTATTAAAAAACGGAGAAAATCTTGAATTTACCAAAATAACACCGGCTTCAACTCCTTTTGTAGCGAGCTGTGCCGGAATTTTTATGGCATCATATATAGTAAGAAAATTATTGGAGAAGGCATGAATATATTAGTGACAGGCGCCTCAAAAGGGATTGGACGTGTTATTGCAAAGGAATTGACAGGAAACGTATATGTGACAGGCAGAAATGAAGAAGCTCTAAAATCCTTGAATGCTTCTGATTATTGTGTTTGTGATTTGGAGAAATCTACTGATATTCTTTGTGATTTTATTGTGCAAAATGAAATTGATGTTTTAGTTAATAATGCCGGAGAATATATTTACGGTTCAATTGATAAGATGTCAACTGATGATATCAATAGAATTTTTGAAGTAAATCTTGCCGTTCCTGCAAAATTAATAGCGGCTGCTGTTCCTTATATGAAAGGAAAAAAATGGGGCAGAATTGTTAATATAGGTTCTATTTCAGGTGTAATGGGCGAGGCTCGCGCAAGTCTTTATTCTGCCTCAAAGGCAGGGCTTTTGGGATTGACAAAGGCTTTAGCGCTGGAGCTTGCAGAATATAATATTACTGTGAATACCATTAACCCGGGCTGGGTTGAAACTTCTCTCGGGCTTGAATCTATAGAGGATAGCGAATTTTCTAAAGAAGAAATATTAGAGTGCATACCGCAAAAGCGTTTTGTAGAACCTCTTGAGATTGCAAACCTTGTTCAATATCTTATCTCGGACAAGGCAAAAGGTATTACAGGCCAGGGGATTAACCTCTGTGCAGGGTTAAGTGTCGGAATATAGTTCCTACTTCCACGGGTAGTCGTCTTTAAATTCATAACCGTCACCGGCAATTACAAGGAAACATACGCTAGGAAATCCTCCTGAATAACTTGCTGATTTACACATATCTATAATTTCAGCTCTGTCAGATATATACATTCTCGGTAATCTTGTAATTTCGAATTTTCGTTTAACGTGTTTTTATATAAAATTCAAGTACCAAAACATATTGTCCGGTACTTGAAAATCTTAGTCTTTATTGTTTTGCCGTGCCAGTTTTAAACAGCTTTGCGTTTTATAAATCCGGCCATCGTTGGTTGGGTTGTAGTGTTGTTGAGGCTTCCCGCATTTTGTGCTGTCATAATTTTTTGATTTACAGCTTCTTGTACCTGAGGTTTATTTGCTGCATTTTGAGCAGCAGCTTCTGCTTTATCTCTTGCTCTGGCATTTCTTGTCATTTTATCGCAGGTTCTGGCAAGCCAAATCATAAATGATGGTACTAATACGATAGTTGATAAGAACGTGAATAAGCTGTTGTATAATTGTGCACGTTTAACAAACGGGTTCTTACTGTCTTTGAATATATTTTCGATGACTTTTTTGGCTTCTTTTGCTTTTTCTGTTGTAATATTCTTAAATGCCGCTTTGATTTCATCATCATTGGCTGCATCTTTAAGGTCTTTGCCAAGAATAATCTTTGCGTTTTCGGCAACTGTTTTATCTAATTTGAGCATTTTCTTTAAATTACCGCCGTTTTCCGTGATAAAGTCAAAGAAACCGTTAATACCGTCTTTATATTTATCAACATTTGTATATTTTGAGGTAAGTTGAGTATTATTTAATACATCTATACCGCCCATTGGAGAGAAATAATTACCAAGCTTGTGCCATAAGCTTTTTGCGTGATCAAGCGGTTTTACGTTTAATGCCAAGCCTGAAATTTTTGAGAAAATATTTGAGAAGCCTCTGCCAATTGCGTGGGCTAAGAATAAGATAGCCGCAAACGACGGTATGTCACGTGCTAATGTTTCGTGTACGTCGTATTTGTCAACGTCGGCAGCTTTCATTAATCTTGTAGGCAGACAAAACCCAAATAACAATGTAAGCATCGCCGGAACTGACATTGAAGCATCATCAAATTCAAAGTGGTTTAAAATTTTACTTAATTTTTTTGAACCTAAAACTTTATCTGCTGTTTGGGTAAAGAATTGTCCTTTTCCTTCAAACGCAATATTTTGTTTATTGCCTTTGATGTTTTTTGAGCCTGTCATTGTCGGCTGGCCTTTTGCAGGTTCTGGTTTTGCAGGTTCATCTTTTAGTACTTCTGTTTTACCTTTATCAGATACGGCTGCTGTTGTCGTCTGGGTTTCAGGCTGTTCTTGTTCTGTTGCAAAGGCCGGGTTCTTACCGCCTGTACCCAAAGAATATAAGTGCGGTATCATCGCGTAAAATCCTACAACTGCAAGCCACATTCCTATATTGGTGATAATTCTTGAACCGCTGCGGTGTTTGATAAATTTATTTAAAAATTCTTCAGGATTGAAACCGTCTTTGGCCTTTTTCATTGCTTTCCCGGTTGACTCTATTACATCATCAGTAAAGTCAGTCATAGTTTTTAAGAGTTTTTTAAATCCTATGCCGGTTTTATCTCCGTCAACAAGTTCTTCACCGTATTTGCCTATTTTTTCAGGGTTAATTGTAAACTCTGCAGACAATTCATTGACAGAAGGGTTAAGATATTTTTTCTTCAAAGCCATAAAGTCTTCAAGCAGGCTGTCAGTTAAATCTTCCGGCGAACCCGGCGCTTTCTGGCTTGTGATTTTTTTCCATAAGGATTTTTTGTTGTCTTTGGCGCCTTCTATTTCAATTGCACGCTCAGTATAAGACTGAGCTAATTTGTTTAATTCTTCTTCCGGAACCTGCCCTTGTAATGTCGTATTCAACACATTTTTGAACATTCCGTGGTAAAATTCTTTTCTTGTTTTTACAACATCATCAAGAGTATCAGAGTTTTTTGAGGCGTAGTCAACAAAATTTGCACCCAGGCCTTGTATCATGCTTACAGGTACGTTATTAGCCTGACCTGAGTATTTTTTTACAAATTTAAGTATTGCCCAAGGGATGATAAATGCACTTGGCCCGCTTAAAATTTCACGTATGCCTTCGCGTCTTGCAAATGTCCAGTTGTAAGGACCTTCTTTTTTACCTGTTTCGGGGTTAACTTTACGTCTGTTTATACCTTCAAGGATACGCGGTAAAGCCATACCAAAACCGTCCTGTGCGATAAATGAAAATGCAAATCCGCCGTTGTTTATCGCATTTGCAACTGCTACAGGAATATCTGCAGCACCTTGAAATGATGGGGTTGAATTAATGTTTGCGTGTTGTTTTAAGTTTTGATTGCGGTTCCTGACACGGCTATTTTCCGCTGTACTAATTGCTTTTACTGACATATCCCTACTTTACTATTATAATTCATAACTAACTACACATATTCATATAAAAACTTGTATATTTTACAAATTGCCATTTTTGGGTAAAGTTTTAAGTTTTTTTACGAAAGCATGACAATAAGTGTATTTATCATACTTAATATAATTTAAAATTTCAAGTAACATACTACGAATATAACAGAAAGTTTACAAAATTTGCAATAAACCTTATTTTTAAATAAAAATTAATTAAATATTTGTTGTTTTTGGCGGCTTATATAACAAATTCTACAAATACTATAATAAACTGTCATTCTGAGGCATAAAGCAGAAGAATCTCATTATAAAAGAGAGCCTTCGGATTTTGTCCTCAGGATGACAAAACTTAATTTTTCTGTAGATATAACTCCCCATCCCACCCTTCCTCAAGTAGGGGAAGGAGTAAATGCGCTGCGTTGTCCTTAGCAGCGCTAAAAGATTTCGTTTGCGAAGCAAACGGAACAAACATTCATTCGGTCAAAGCGATGCCGCAGGCAGCGCAGAATGCTATCGCGTGTTTTTCTCTTTTGGTTCGTTTTCTCTGCTTGGTTGTTCGCGTTTTACGAGTTCCAGAGCATTGCCCTACGGCAATACTCTTCACTCTACGCTCACAATCCGCTTTTTACTTCGCAATTAAAAAGAGAAAATGAACAATAAATTACTTAACTTATCTATATTGCCGATTGATGCACATAACTTGGGTCATGTAACTAATTACTTGACATGTACAGCAATGACGCGAAATGTCATACGTAAGGTAAAACTGTTATTCTGAGGCTGAAAGCCGAAGAATCTCATGCAAAAAGAGATCCTTCGCTGACGCTCAAGATGACGATTTTGCTTTGTGAATATGACGCTGTTTTGAAAATTTTTAGTGGAATTTGCTATATAAATCCCAGTTTTTTCGGTTTTGCATTCAATTATGTCTGTGTTAACATTAATTTAGAGAGTTACACTAATAATAAGGATATAAAAATGACAGAACAACAAACTCATCAGCCTAATTCGGCTAAAGATCAAATCAGGCAGACAAGAATTCAAAAGCTTGCAGACCTGGCAGATAAAGGGATTAATCCATACCCGTATGTATTTAATAAAGATGCTGATGCTGCTGAGCTTCAGGAAAAGTATAAGGATCTTGAAGCAGGCGTTGAAACAGAAGACGTATATTCTGTTGCAGGACGCGTTATGGCTATTAGAAATACCGGTATGTTTATAGATTTGATGGATGCTTCCGGAAAAATTCAGATTTTTTCACACAAGGAAAATTTGTCTGAAGAGCAGATGAAGCTTTTAAAACTTGTAGATATAGGTGATATCGTTGGATTTACCGGAACAATAAGAAGAACTCCGCGAGGTGAATTGTCTATAAAGTCAACATCTTTAACACTGCTTTCAAAATCACTGTTGCCGCTTCCGGAAAAGTTTCACGGACTTACTGATGTTGAAACAAGATACAGACAAAGATATGTTGATATGATTGTGAATGAAGATGTCAGAAAAACATTCAGAACCCGCAGTTTAATAATTCAAAAAATAAGAGAATACCTGACACAGCGCGGATTTTTGGAAGTTGAAACTCCGATGCTTCATCCGCAGGCAGGCGGTGCAAATGCGCGTCCTTTTGTAACACATCACAATACACTTGATATGGATATGTTTTTAAGAATTGCGCCGGAACTTTATTTGAAAAGGCTTATGGTAGGCGGATTGAGTGAAAAGATTTTTGAAATTAACAGAAGTTTCAGAAATGAAGGGATTGACATTCGTCATAACCCTGAATTTACAATGATGGAGCTTTATCAGGCCTATGTTGATTATAATGAAATGATGAAACTTACAGAAAATCTTATCTCAACTGTTGCGCAGGAAGTTCTTGGCACAATGAAAATTAAGTATGGAGATAATGAAATTGATTTAACTCCGCCTTGGGACAGAAAAACAATGATTGGCGCAATTAAAGAAAAGACCGGTATAGATTTTTCTACATGTTTTACTGTTGAAGATGCTAAAAATAAGGCAAAATCTTTGGGTATTGATGCTGAGGATTGCGATAACTGGGGTAAGGTAATAGACTTAATTTTTGAAGAAAAAGTTGAACCAACTCTGATACAGCCGGTTCATATTATTGATTACCCGCGCGATATATCCCCTCTGGCAAAGGTTCACAGGGATAATGACAGATTAACTGAACGTTTTGAAACCCGTATTAATGGATGGGAAGTTGCCAACGCATTTTCCGAATTAACAGATCCTATTGATCAAAGAATGAGGTTTGAAGCGCAGATGCAGGCTAAGGCTAACGGAGATGATGAAGCTATGCCGATAGATGAAGATTATATCTGTGCGTTAGAGCATGGCGCACCTCCTATGGGCGGATTGGGGCTTGGTATTGACAGATTGGTAATGCTTCTTACTAATTCTCCGTCAATAAGAGATGTAATCGCCTTCCCTACATTGAAGAAAAGACAATAACAATCAAAAAAACAGGTCAATGCAAGTTGACCTGTTTTCATAAGAACATCTTTATGAATATACAAAAATATATAAATTTTTTTTCAAAATATTTAAACTTATTCATTGATAAATATAAGAAAAATTATAAATCAAATCTTGCTATTGCAGCAATTATGAAAAATGAAGCTCCATATGTGCGTGAATGGATTGAATATCACAAACTTGTAGGAGTTGATAAGTTTTATATTTATGACAACGAAAGTACAGATAATCTAAAAGAAGTACTACAGCTATATATAAACGGCGGTGATGTTGTCTATAGCTATATTCCAGGAAGAGGTGTTCAGGTTGATGCTTATTGTGATGCTATCAAAAAATATAAATTTGCAAGCAAATATATCGCAATTATTGATACAGATGAATTTATTTTACCGGTGCAAGGAGATAAAAATGCATTTGAGATAGTTGATGAGCTTTTGTCCTCAAACCCAAAAGCGGCAGGACTTGCGCTTCAGTGGTGTATTTATGGTTCCGGTGGCCATAAAACAAAACCGGAAGGGCTTGTTATAGAGAACTATTTAATGCATGCAAAAGATGACGCTGCTCGGCCAAATAAACATATAAAAACTATCTGTAACCCAAGAAGAATAAAATGTCCTGATATACATCACTGTGTTTGTTATTCCGGATATAATATTATTAATACTAAATCACACCATGTAGATGGTATTTTTAATGAAGAATAC
>CALUUU010000056.1 GCA_944324035.1 Candidatus Gastranaerophilales bacterium | reverse complement strand
TATTTAATGTCTAATAACAGTTAGAAATATATTCATAATAAAACTATACTTTTATTATGTCTAAAAACGACTTGTTAGAAAAATGCCTTGGAGCAAAGCTGGCATATATAAGAAAATCCAAAAAATTATCACAGATAAAATTGGCAGAAATAGTTAACATGAATTTCAATTATATTGGACAAATTGAACGCGGCGAAGCAAATATCACAATAAAAACAATAAAAATTCTAGCCAATGCGCTTGATGTTGAAGCTAAAGAATTTTTTGACTTTTCTTTTTAGGAAGTTATATAACAAATTCCACAAATACTATAAAATTTTTCTACAATTTTATATAAATTTATTATGGACAACAATGGAAACAAGTTCAGCATGACAGAATGTGTCATTGCTGTACATGTCAAGTAATTAGTTACATGCCCAAAGTTATGTGCATCAATCGGCAATATAGATAAGTTATGTAATTTATTGTTCACTTTTTCTTTTTTATTGCGAAGAAAAAAGAAAAAGTGAACCGAAAAAGAAAAACACGCGATAGCTTTCTGCGCTGCCTATGGCATCGCTTTGACCGAATGGATGTACGTTTTGTTCGCTTTGCTCACAAAATCTTTTAGGTTTTGCTATCGTGCTGACGCACACGCAAAACTGCATTCTGGTATTTTATATGTTACTCACCGTAAGGTGAGTCTGGCGAACGTGCACGCAGTGCGATAGTGAGCCTTGAAAGAATTTGAGCTGAAAGCTCAAATAACATTTTGGCATTGAGCGTCAGCGAAATGCAGGAATGTTTGCGTGCTTTCTCTTTCTTTGGTTCATTTCTTTCTCTTTGCTTCGCAAATAAAGAGAAAGAAATGAACATAAAGGCTATTTTTGCATTAAAAAGCTACCGATAACATCAATTATGTAACTAATTGCTTGACATGTACAGCAATAACATCAACGCGATCAAGGACAACGCAGCGCATATACTCCTTCCCCGACTTGGGGAAGGCTGGGATGGGGAGTTATATCTACATGAACACCCCGAAGAATCTAATTAAAAGGAGAGCTTTCGCATTCGCTCAGCTATGCATACAGGTTCACACGTCATCGTTCCGCTGCGGAGCTTCACTTTGTATGTATGTAGCTGTTTTATTACAAATTGTAACGATTATAGTGCAATAAGTTAGTTTGCCAAAAAACATGTACTTAATATATATAGTTTAAATTCTATGATTAGGTGATTAAGGAGATACACTATGAAGTCCGAAAAAGTAAGCATTGGCAACGTAAATTTTGATAAGGACAGTATTTTGGTTTCAAAACAGGTTTACGAAAAAGGCCGGAAGTTGAATTATGTTTTTTTAGTCGGCGGAACAAAAATTATGTTTCCGGATCAGGACAATAAGCACGCTGCAGTTTCTCTGGCAATGCATTATAACAAAGATGTCGCTGAAATTTGCGCCTGGTTTGATAATATCAAAGGTCTGATTATAGAAGAATCACCACGCAAAGGGAATTATTATATTCGCGAAACATAAAAAAAGCTCCCAATAAGGGAGCTTTTTAGGTATAGTTATTAATTAACTTTCAATCAACAAGCTTGCGCCGATAACACCTGCGGTATTTCCGAGCTGTGCCGGTACAACCTGAACTGCTTCGCCTGCAATTTTCATAGCGCGTTTCTTAAGTGTTTCTTTGAGCGGTTCCAGAAGGAAGTCACCTGCTGCAGCAACGCCGCCGCCGATAATAACTTTTTCAGGATTTAAAAGGTTTACAACACTTGCAAGCCCTATTCCTATATATTCACCCATAATTGTGAAAATTCTTTTTGCAACAGGATCGCCTGCTTTTGCAGCTTCGCAAACTATATAAGGCGTAATATCAGGGTTTGCAAGTTCTCTGAATTTTGTAGATTTACCGCCTTTAATATAATCTTCTGCCATAGCAACAATTGAAGGGCCTGAAGCAAAAGCTTCCAAACACCCGGTATCACCGCAGCCGCAAATAGGGCCGTCATGCATTTGGAGTTTAATATGCCCGATTTCGCCTGCTGCATTAGAAGCTCCTCTTACAAGCTTTCCGTTAACAATTAAACCTGAGCCGATACCTGTTCCGACAGTAATACAAATCAAATTTTCGCAGCCTTTTCCGGCTCCAAAATTTAATTCGCCTAAAGCAGCACATCTTACGTCATTATCTACGCGTGTAGGAATGTGGAATTCGTCTTCAATCATTTTTGCAATAGGAACATCAACCCAGCCCGGAATATTCGGAGCAAGCCTTACAATACCTGATTTATAATCAACCTGTCCAGGGAAACCAAATCCTATGCCTTCAATATCTTTAGGATTTGCACTGGTTTCTTTTAAAAGGTCATTTATTGCCTGCTTAATATTGTCAACAGTATATTCATAACCCATTTCCGCGCGTGTCGGAATTGAATTTGAATAAATAATTTTTCCTTCACTTGTTACAAGCGCCAATTTTACGTTAGTTCCGCCAACATCTATACCTATTCTGTTTTTTACCATCTTAATTCTCTCCTTAATTATTCTTTCTTTATAATATGACAAAAATATTTTACATACAACCGGATTGTACCCTTTAGGAGAATGTATGAAATCTGAACTTCTAATACAATTCTGAAATAAAATCAGAGGAGTTTAGTTTATGAAAAAATTTTTAATTATTGCGGCATTATTTATCTTTTCAGTTCCGGCATTCAGTGCTGTGAGGTATGTGACCACATCAGCGCCAATGCACAATTCCTACAGGACAATGCCGCGTTATAATACGATTAACAGACCCTATACACATTATCACGGAAACAGATACAATCCTCCGCCAAAAATAAGAAAATATAACAAATACAAAAACTATAACAGAAACTATAACAGATTAAGCTCTTACTATCCGGGCACTTCAACATATTATACAACAGGGAATTCAACCGGAGGACTCGGCGGATTCTTTCAAAACTTAAAGACAAGCTTTTTCGGAACACCTACAGGTCTGACTCCGCCTATAAATCCATACTACAGCTATGGTCCAAACAGTTACGGTTCAAATTACGGAGATTATCAGGATTACTACAGCAACCGCGGCTGGGCAATGCGCAACAAGGAAATCGGTACCGGAACAGGTGTCCAAATTCTTGACTAAGAGCGCAAGTGGAATATCACCGGCTATATGCATCTATTTGATTGTTCCGTAAGCGCTGCTTATTCTTTTAAAGATATCTTCGCACTTTTTCGCCTCTTCAGGATTTCTGATTTTATCCGGGTGGTATTTTTGTGCGAGTTTGCGGTATGCAGCTTTTATTTCCGCAGCTGATGAAGTTTGTGTTAACTTTTCACCATCTTCTAAATACTCATTAAATACTTCATATGCTTCTTGCTTGGCTGAACTTGAAGTTTTAGCAGATTCTCCGCTATAGAACCTCCGTTTAAATTCTTCAAAGTAATCTTCATCTGTTTTTATACCAAGACGTGTTTTTATTTCGTCAGCTTTGCCTTTAAAGATTTTAACAGTATCGTCGTTGAAATTTTTGTAATCCAAATTAAATTTTATGGCATTAAATAATGAATATTCCGGTTCAGGATCAAATATGATATCAGATAACCGGTTATTAATAGATGAAATCATTTCTTCATCAAATTTTTCTCCAATATCTTTTATAGAACCTTTGCCAAAAAGCATTTCAACAACTTCTGTTCTCAAAACATCATTATACGTTTTACTCTGCTCTGGCTGGAGTGGTTTTAATATTCTGACCTTTTGGGCAAGTGCAAATAGTTTTATATTCCTTAAAAGTTCCAAGTCTTTCGGATTTTTTACTACTTCATCAGCTCTTGACAAATATTGAATTAAATCATCGAAAAATTGTGCCGGAAGTTTTTCCCTTTTTTCGCCTTTAAAAATATCTGAAACAAAGTCTATAGTTGTTTTGTTTTGCGTTATTGAGGTTTTTATAACATTAAGAATTGTTTCCCCGTCACCTTCCTGCATCTTTTTCAAAATATCTGCTGACGACATATTAAGAGTTGAGCCTATATCTGCCGCAGCTTTTTTTATGCACTCATTTGATGTAAGACTTTCAAATGACTCATTCAACGGTTTTGGATTTTTTAGTTTTGATAAAATAGAATTTTTAGCTGTATTAAGTTCTATTTTCAGTTTTGTCTGTAATTTAGTCATCTCATCAACGAAAGATTGACTTAATTTTTCATTATATTTTATCCCCTCAATAATATTTATAGCGTTATCTATTGAGTTTTGCTGCCGGGCAAAATTTACGGCAGTCCTGTAGACATTTTCATTAGAAGTAATATATGCAGCATTAGAAAGCGCCTCTAAAACTTGTGAAACGCGTTCATTTTCCGAAATAAAATGTTTATATGAAAGGAAAGAAGTTGCAAATTTTTTCTGCTGTGAAGTCAACAGCGGCATATCATACCCGCCGAACCATTTGTCAACTACTTTATTGATTTCTTCCAGGACTTTGTCCTTATGCACAAATTTTGCATTCGGGTCTGCAAGATATAGTGAATTTATATTCATTAATGTATCATATCGACTTTGTACCAATACAGGGGAGGTGACATTCCATTGTTTTAACAGCAAATCTTCTCTTTTAACTACATCTTTTTCTTTTCTGATTATATCTTGCAGCGTATTGCTGATATACTTGCAAATCTCATATCTGGTCTTGTCATCCGCCTTAGACCATTCCAAATTAAAATCGCTTAAAGGGTGATTATCAGGAGAAATACCAGCTTTATTATATAACTTTTCATACAAATCATAATCACATTTTGAGCCAAGGAGTTCGTTTAAAATTTTTATAGATTTTTTGTTCTCAAATATTTCCATAAATTTCGGCTGGATTGTATTTTCAAAAAATTCTTTAGATTTAAAATCATCGCCTGCATTGTAGAGAGCCCTTAAATTTTTATAAATATCTTCCATTGATTTTTGACCTTCGAGCTCCATAGCCGCAGGATTGCCAAATGGCAAATATTTAAATGCCTTTTGCAAAAGTTCTTCTTTTCTAAGCGGCTCTTGTACTTTTTTCGCCATACCCATTAAGTCTTGAGAAATGTAAGTTTTATTCATAATTAAAGAAATAGCAAAATCGTGAACATTTTCAGCTGTCAGGTGTTTTTCGATTATTGCAAGGACATCATCATCAACCTCTGCATCTATTCCATAATGTTTTAGTGTTTCTGAATAAGACGCTTTTAATTCTGCAATTCTTTTTGCTTCTTTTTCAGCAGCCGCTGCCGCTTCATCAACTGCTGTTGCTGAACTATCTTCAACGACTCCGGCTTTAGGTTGTGGTTCAGTTATAATATCTTCTAATTTTTGCGTAGCTTCATCTGCAGCTTCATCAAGCTTTTGCGTAGCAGACTCAGTAATATTATCTATGCCTTCTCCGGCTTTTCTTTCGCCTTCGTTTATTAATTCATCGCCTTTTTGTGCAGCTTTTCGCCACCAATTATTTTTATGTCCTATAATACCGCCAATAACAATAGTTGCCAGAGCTGCTGCTCCTATCATGTATTTTGCGGCATTGCTTTTTTCTTTTACCTCAGGAGTTTCTTCCTTAGGCGGTTCTGTCGTTTTATTATCACTTGGAGTACTTGGAGTGATTTGCATATGCTTTTTAAAATCAAATGAAACTTTTTCTACAGCCATGGTTTTCCCTTACATTTTTCCCTTATATTAATTATAAAAACATGAACATTTAAAAATTTGCGCAGCCGATGTTCTTTTTGTGTTTTTTTCTTTACTTTCCATCTCTGCTTAGGGATGGTTAGAGTGGGGAGCGGTTCATTATGCAAAATTATCGCCCCCCATCCCATCCTTCCCCAAGTAGGGGAAGGAGCTTTATTTTTTATTCCCTCGCCTGTTTGGAGAGAGCCAGGGTGGGGAGTGATTCTCTAATTCCTTGACTAATAAAAAAATATCATTAAATATATCATACGTTTAGATGTTTATAATCTTGGTTAAATAATGCATAATAAAGCCAAGAAAGTGTAGTCTAAGATGCCTTTTCGATACAGATTACAAAAAATTCTGGATTTCAGAATCCGCAAAAAAGAAGAACAGTTAATGGTAGTGCAAAAAGCCCAGCAGGCTGTTTTTATTGCAGAGGAAAACATCAGAAAAAATAACGAAGAGATACAGGCTACGCAAATAAACATGCGCAAGGCTGACCCTATGATGTACGATACTTACGACAAATATTTAATACATTTATGGGAGAAAGCCGAACAGTTAGAACAAATCCGTGCAGAAGCCCAGCGGCTGCTTGACATAGAAAAACAAAAACTTGTAAAACTCGAACAGGCAGTAAAAGTTCTTGAAAAACACAAAGAGAAAAACCGCGAAGCGTATCTCGAAGAAGAGAAAAAAGCAGAACTAAAACAATATTCCGAACTCGGTGTAACAAGATATTTTGCACAAAGCAAAGAACGCCAGGAACAGGAAGAACAAGAAATTTTAAGACAGTTGGCAGAACTGGAGGTTGATTAACAAAATGAATATAGATACAGCAAAAACAGCGATATTATCAAGCAGTGAAATGACGACTGCAGCTTCTTCTACTCAGGCAAAGAGATTTTCCGGAAGCAGCACTTCATTTGAATCAGAAATGAAAGCTTCACAAAAAGAAGAAGTAGAAACCAGCGATAATATTGAAAATGCTGAAAATTCAGAAAAAACAGAAGAAAACAGCAAAACTGAAAAAAAAGAAACAAAAAAAGAAGATAAAGTAAGCGACAAAGTTTCTAAAGAAAAAGAAGCCGATAATACTCAAACACTAAAAGGAGAAGTTTCAGCTTCAAATCAGCAGAATCAGAACGGAGAGCAAAACCAAAATCAGCAAAATCAAAATGCATATTCTGCACTTTCCGATCAGGTACAGGCTTATATGAATGCAAACGGCGGCAACTTCAATTTCACAAACGTAAACCCTATGGGCGCAACAACAAGAGGCCAAATCTCCGGAATGAAAACATCTGTTGATTACACATCAATTCAGATGTCTGATACGGATGCAAAATTCTTTGCAGATCTTGTTTCAAAAACAGATATGTCTATGGGAAGTATTGCCTCTGAATTTCAAAAGGCACTCCAGCAAGGGAATACAAAAGCCGTTCAGTCAACAGCCAAAGCAACTGCCGCTTTAATTGAAGCTTTAAAAGAGTCTTCCCAGACAAACCAGCCTTTCAGAATTGATTTTGATAAAGATGTTTCAGTAATTTTGCAGGTTGACAGATCCGGAAAAATCAATGCAAACTTTATTCCGGGCGACAAAGCTGTTGAAAACTATCTGAGAAACAATATCGACTTTTTAAGACAAAGGTTTGATGAAGAAAATATTGCTTACGGCGACTTAAATTATTCACAATCCCGCCGCCAGCGTGATGAACAAGAAAGAAGAAACAATAAGGAGAGCGGAAATGAATGATTCATACACCACAGCCTTAAATACCCAAAAATCAACATCTAACTGGATGGATGTTATTGCGGATAACATGTCAAATGTCTATACTCCGGGTTTTAGAGAAAAGCAGGTGAATTTCAAAACATTTCTCGGCGGAGCAGTAGCAAACGATTATGCTAAAAAACTGGGTCAGGGACAGTCAACACCGGGTACCTCTACAGAAAACCTGTTTCTTGAAGGTAAAGGCTTTTTCCTTGTAAAAGACGCCGACGGCAAAAGTATTTATACCCGCCTTGGAGAATTTACCTTTGACGGAGAAGGTGTTTACAGAGATAAAAGCGGCAACACAGTTCAGGGCTATATTCTCAATGATAAAGGTGAAATTATGCAGGGAACAAAATCCGTTTCCGCCGATTTATACCAGGAAACCGCTATGCGCGGAGGCTCTTTAGATATACCGACAACTAACATAAAAATGTGGATTGACCCGAATAACGGGAAATATCTCGGCAAATATGACGATTACGAGATAAAAAACGACGGAACAATATACGGAAAAGCCGATAATGGTAAAAGGATGGTGCCTTTATACCGTATCACTACAAGAAACTTCCATAATTCAGCAGCATTATTCGAATTTGATGACGGGAAATTTGTTGAAACGGAAGAATCCGGCAAACCTTTACTTGGCTGCGGTGAAATTCGTTCAGGCTTGTTAGAATTATCCAACGCTGATTTTAAAGCCAATATTTCTTATTTCCAAATGGCAAAATTACAAATGGAAGTTTCTAACAAACTTATTTCTTCCAACAAAGAGCTTCTGGAAGAAGCATTACGTTTGGTAGGTTCATAGTTTTTAAATTATATTTCGCATAAATATGACGGGAAATAATCCCCGCATATATTAAACTTAAACTCCATCTTAATCAGGGATTCTTGTAATCCCTTTTTATTTCTATGCATTTAACATCATTTTAAACTACTGTAAATGAAAAGAACCGCCAAAAATTAAGCGGTTCTTTCATCTTTTTCTTCCAGCTATAAAATTAATTCTTTAAAGTTGACTTCATTGCTTTTCTAACACGTCTCAAAGATTTTTCTTTTCCGAGAATAGCAAGAATTGCTGTCATATCCGCGCCGCAGGTTCTGCCTGTTACCGCGGCTCTGATTGCCCACATTGTGACTTTTGGTTTGATTCCTTTTTCTTTATATTCTCCTCTAAATACTTCCAGCTTGTTGTGCAAGTTTTCTTCTTCAAATTCCCATCCTTGAGCTTGTCGTGCAAACTCTTCCAAAACATCCTGTGCAACCTCCGTGTCTAATACTTCTGTCTGCGCCTTCGGCTCAATTTCAACATCCTCCCCAAAGAAGTAAGGAACTGCATCTGTAATATCCGATAATATCGTCAAAGGTTCCCGTGTTACTTCCACCATTCTTGTGTATTGAGCGTCACTTAATTCCGATAAATCATATTTTGTTAAATAAGGTTTTAGTCTTTCTTTTAAATCTTCTATATCCAGCATTTTTATGTAATGGCTGTTCATCCAGTTTAATTTATCATATTCAAAAATTGAATTTGAAGATGAAACATCATGAATTCTAAAATCTTTTGCAATTTCATCAACTGATTTTATTTCAACTCCGTCAGAAGGCGACCAGCCGAGAAGTGCAACAAAGTTTATTAAAGCCTCTGTCAGATATCCTTTTTCAACAAATTCTGAAACTGCAGTAGCGCCATGGCGTTTTGAAAGCTTGCTTCTGTCCGGAGCCAGAATCATTCCCAAATGTCCGAATTCAGGAACTTCTGCGCCAAGAGCTTCATAAATCAAAATTTGTTTAAACGTATTTGAAATATGGTCTTCTCCGCGGATTATATGCGAAATTTTCATAAGCATATCATCAATTACAACGGCAAAGTTATAGGTTGGAGTTCCGTTTGACTTCATAATAACAAAGTCACCAAGCAAATCAGTATCTACATGGAGCTCGCCTTTTACCATATCATTAAATTTCAAAATTGATGAATCGTGAAAAGCTTTTTGAGCTTTTGCTATGTTAAATCTTATTGCAGGTTTTCTGCCTTCTTTTCTGAATTTTTCTTTTTCTTCTTCAGTTAAATTTTCGCATCTTTTAGTATAAACATACGGCTTTTTATTTTGCGTCGCGAGAGCTTTTTCAGCATCAAGTTCTTCCGGCGTGCAGAAGCATTCGTATGCAAACCCTTTATCCAGAAGGATTTTAGCATATTTCGGATAAATATCAAACCTTTCAGATTGTGTGTAAGGGCCGTAATCTCCGCCTACATCAGGGCCTTCATCCCAGTTAAGCCCTAAAGCCTTTAAACTGTCAAAAATGTTATCAATATATGCCTGGCTTGTACGCTCGGCATCAGTATCTTCAATTCTGAGAATAAATTTACCGTTATTCTTTTTTGCAAACAAGTAATTAAATAAAGCTGTTCTTGCTGTCCCGATGTGTAAGTTTCCGCTTGGTGACGGAGCTATTCTTACTCTGACTTCTGACATATTTCCTTCTTTCTGTTTTTTGAAGCGGTCAAATGACCGGCTTAACTTTATTAAGTCTACTATTGAAAGTGCAGGAGGCAAGGGTATAAACTTGTATTTTATATAAATAAACCTCTCGCATATTCCACAATATCATACGCAAATTACGATTTCAATACTTCATGTCGATTTGTTAAATTTATATTTAAAACGCATAAAAAAACACTCCCGTAATTGAGAGTGTTTTTATCTTTTGTTAAAATCTGTTATTTAAGGCTTACGCTAACAGAAGTACCTTTTTTAGAGATATTAACTTTGTCTTCTCTAGCTAACCAACCAAGACCTAAATCAGCAAAATTGCCTTTTAAATCCAAGTCTTTTTTCATTTTTGAAAATGTTGTTGTGCCATTGCTGTTTAAATAATTATAAATTTCACCAGCAGATGCTCCAATTTGATCTAATAATTCTTGCATTTCTACCTCCTACTTTCTTTGTAAACTTATGCTACCTTACTGATCTCGTTTAACATAGTTAAATATTAGACTAAATTTCAAAAAAATGCAATAGTATATAAGGATTAGTTTATTTGTATAAAGTACACTTATTTTTATGATAAAATACTACATAAGGAGTATTGATTAATTGATTATTGATGGAAGTGTATCGTCAAACAAGACAAAGCTTTTGGTTGAAAAATATACCGGACTTTTAAACAGCGGTATAAATTCTTCCAAAATTCTTGTGCTTGTACAAAATTCAACCCGTAAAAATGAATTCATTAACAAAACTTTAGAAAAATTAAATGTTAATTGCTATGAAAAACTCCTTGTGCATTCTTTTTCTTCTCTCGTATATAATTCGATAAATGATAACTGGGCATTTATTGAGAACAAAAACCCTTATCCCAACCCTAAAATTTTACCTAACCTGACAGGGCTGGAAGTTTCACAATATATATTAAAAAACATTCTAAAGACAGTACAGTTTAAAGGCTACAACTCAAAAAAATCTTTGCTTCATCAACTATTCAGAAGATACTCGCTTATTGTCCAAAATAATCTTGACGAAGACGAAGTTGAATTTCGAACAAAAATTCTAAAAGAAAGTTTCGGACAGGACGCACATTTTGCCTTAAAACGATTATTAAAAGAAACACTTATCTTAAGAGATTTCGACTATTTACGGCAAATTCTTATATTCAAACATATTTATAAAAATACGGATTACTTTAAAAATATTGAATATTTAATACTTGATGACGGAGATGAGATAACCCCTGCCTGTTTTAATTTTGTTGAATATCTTAAACCGCAGCTTAAAGATTTTGCAATCGCATTTGACTCAAAAGGTGCAAGCAGAATAGGTTATTTAAGTGCGGATAAAACTGCCGTTTGGGAATTTGAAAAATTATTTGAAGAACCTGTAATTACAATTGATACCTTAACCGGTTTAAAATTTGATGCTGAAAATTTATATAAGAACATTACTAAAAATGAAAAAAATATTCTGCAGAATTTTTATGTGCAATCACCGTCAAGACGCTCAAAAATGATTGAACTCGGATGTCAAAAAATCAACGGGCTATTAAAAGAAAAAGTAAAGCCAAGTGAAATTTCCATCATTACCCCGGTAATAGACGATGTATTAAAATTCGGATTAAAAGAAAACATTAACAGAAGTGTAAATTTATTATTTTTGTCAGGAAATGAAAAATTAATCCAAAACCGTCTTGTACTTTCTGCAATTAATATTCTAAAACTTAACACACGCCTGAAAGATAAGCTCACTGAATTTGATATCCGGCCGCTGCTCACAGATATCCTGCAAATTCCATTAAAATATTGCAAAGAGATTTTAGAAAATTTTGATACAACAAAAACTTTACAGCCTTATGAATTTGAAGA
>CALUUU010000055.1 GCA_944324035.1 Candidatus Gastranaerophilales bacterium | reverse complement strand
CCCAAAACCCCCAAGGCGTGGGGTTTTTCCCCCCCCCCCCCCCCCCCGAGAGCCGCTCTATTTGTGCCTTTGTAAGTTCACCCCGCAAAGAAACAACTTCTATTTTTCGTTTTAAAATTGTAGATTTCAGAAATCGAATTTTTTTTGTATAATATTCAAGATTTATCCCGAAACCGCTCGACAAAATATATAACGGTTTTTTCAAGTTAAAAGTTTTGTCTAAAATAAAAGGGAAAATATCTCTAATTTGCAGCAGTGTTCTGTCTAAAATAGAACCTATACCAATGGCTTCAGCCTCCCAGCTGTCAGCATATGCGGTTTTTACCCCAAAGCAGTATTCAAAAATATATTTATTTAAAGCATCCCCAAAATTATCACAATCACAATAATATAACTTAAGATTTTTCATTATTAATAAATACCTCCAGAATTTTTTCGTTATACCTGTTATCAACTGCACTGAAAGGCAAAACCAATCCGCCGAACTCTTTTTCAACATATTTAATGACATTCAGTGTCTTGCTTTTAGGTACGTAATCCATCTTTGTTATAACTGTAAAGACCGGTATATTATATGCCAAAATCCATTCTCTCATCTGGTAATCATTCTTCTGGATTTCATGCCTGCCGTCTATTAACTGTACAAGTGAAACAATTTCTTGACGTTTCAAAAGGTATTCTTCCAAGTATTTTTGCCATTTATTTTGAGCTTCTTTTGACACTTTTGCATAACCATAACCAGGCAAATCCGCAATCATAAACTTATTTGAGAAATCAAAAAAATTAATTAACCTTGTTTTCCCGGGAGTGTTGGATGTTCTGGCGAGTTTTTTATGATTGGCTAATCCGTTTATAAACGAGGATTTGCCGACATTTGAACGCCCTATAAGCGGGTATTCCGGCAGGTTAAAAGACGGACACTGGCTTAATTTTTCCGCACTGATTACAAATTTGGCTGTTAAAAATTTTTTGTTCATATTTTTTATTTTAACATAAAAACCGTTTTTTATAATCTTGAATAATTTATAAATATACTGTATAATAATTATATAGTCTGGAATACAAGGAGGTAAGTTATGCGAAAGTCAATAATAGCGCGGGGATACCGGGGGGGGGGTATCTACATCTAAGGTATTACAAGGGTTTGAGCCTATTAGCCATTGCGGCGTACCTGTCATTCTGAGGGTTGTAAACCCGAAGAATCTAAAGAATTTATTACGAGATTATAAGAATAAAGCAAAGGTAAGTAATCTGGATTGCTTCGCATTCGCTCGCAATGACGCAAAATGTTATGCGCAAGGCAAATCCGTCATTCGGAGGGGTGAACACACCGAAGAATCTAATGAAAAGAGATTCTTCGCTTCGCTCAGAATGACGAATAGAAAGAAAAAAGCAGCATTTACCTTAGCGGAAGTCCTGATTACCCTTGGTATTATAGGGGTTATAGCTGCATTGCTTATGCCCATGTTAATTGAAAATTTTCAGGCTGTTGTACTTGAATCACAATTAAAAAAAGGAGCATCTACAATATATCAGGCATTGGAACATTACCAGGCAGATAATGACGGAGAAGTGATAAAGGCGGATAACGCTCTTGTTGGGGCTCAGGAGCTTGGACGCATGATAAGAGGATATTTTAATATATTAATTTACTGCGGCTACGCATATAATGATAGTAAGGCTGTCGGATGTGTTTCTTTTAATTCAGAGGGAAACGTTAATGAAGTTTATAGAAATTACAATAATACAAACGGATTTAGAAATAACCTTCTTGACGATGACCAGTTTATTCTAATGGACGGAAGCATGATATTTATTGAATGCGGTAATGACAGAACCCACTTATATATAACGGTTGATGTAAACGGTTTCAAAAAAAGACCAAACAGGGTAGGACACGACTTATTTATGTTTCAGATTGATAAAAACGGCAAACTTTTACCAATGGGTGCACCCGGTACTGATTATTACAGCGAAGACGATGAATATTGCTCAACTACAAGTGTGAGTGACATGAACGGAGCAGGCTGCACTTATAAAGCTTTAAATGAAAAAGGATATTTCAAACGTCTACCTAAATAATATGACTATATTGATATTTAAATATTGGCCGGGGCTTTGGGGCTCCGGACATTATTTTGTTACCAGTGCCTTTTCGCGGCTTTCTTTTATCCGCTTTTTATACAAAACAGTCTGAAAAAGATTATACATCTTATCGCTGTTCACTACGGTAATCTGTGTTTTATTTTTCATAAAATCAATATTTACAGAAGGTTTATGCGCAAAAACATTATCACCGCTGATATTTACAATCTGGAATAAGCCCTCTTTCAAAATACTCAAGGGCTCTCTCCAGAATATTTCAAATGATTTACGAATATCAAATTTTGCCATTTGTGTAAATGTTTTATACTTTCTGTTTGTATTTGTTGATTAGAGAAATTACATAATCCCTATCCGGAGCATTCGGACTCAAAGACAAGTATTCTGTATAATACTTGATTGCTCCCTGATAATTTAATTCTCTTTCAAATGACTGTGCTTTCAATTTAGCTATAGCAGGGCTGTTGTGGTAGAAGTCAATCGCTCTGTTACAGTATTCAATCGCTGATGCATAATTCCCTTCTTTAAATTGTCTTTGTGCAATATCAAAGAATTCGTTTGATTTTGTTTCACACATATCAATATATGCAACACCGTTTTTGGCAATAACATTATCAGGCTCCTGCATCAAAGCTTTTTTCAAAGCAGTACGTGCAGTTCTGAATTGTTTGTTATGAACAAGAATTTCTGCCAAATATAATTCATCCTGAACATTATCCGCAAAATTTACTGCATTTTCAAATGTATATACAGCATCGCTTTCACGGCCTAATGCAAGGTAAGCTTCGCCTTTAATGACATTATCCATCAATGTATTACCTGCAGATTGAACAATGTAGTTCAAGCTGTCTTTTGTCATAGGAAGCTGGTGAGTTAATCTTGCAAGCTTAATTTTTGCAAGGTGGAAATCCAATCTGGTCGGAACTCTTTCAATTGCTTCATTGATATAGTCATAAGCAAGATAGAGTTCTTTATTTGTCCTGACATCACCGTTGTGGCCTCTGTCCATAGACATTTCGTAATAAGTATTAGCAAGTCCGATGATTGCATCGTTACCGTAAACGCTGTCATCTACAAGTTTTGAATAATAATCAAGCGCCTGCTGGTATTTTCTTGTTTCAAGAGATAAATCCGCAACCCTCATAATTGCATCGTTATATCTCGGGTTAATTGCCAGTACAGTCTTTAATTGTTCAATTGCGAATTCTGCATCTGAACGTTTTTCATAAACATTTGCAAGGTTTATGTACGGACGTGAATTTTCAGGCTTAACCGTAATTGCTTTTTTAAATGAATTAATAGCAGCAGCCTGGTTGCCCTGAACCAAATAGCATTCACCTTGTAAAGTCAAAGCAGGGGAAGAATTCGGGTTAATATGAAGTGAGTGGTTTAACCAGGTTAAAGCCTTGTTGTAATCTTTTTGGCGAACAGCAACCTGACCTAAGTGGTACATTGCTGTCGGGTTATGTGAATTGTATTTTAATGATTTCATTAAGTAATTTTCAGCTTCCGCAAGGTTGCCGTTAATAAGTTCCAAATTACCAAGGTTATCATAAGCTGTTGCAAACTGAGGATTTATTTTAATTGCTGTTTCAAACAAATCTTTTGCGTCATTTTTGTTGCCCAAAAGCAATGTTGCAACACCCATTGCGTTATATGCCTGATAATAGTTGCTGTCTAAATTAACAGCTTTTACAAATTCTTTAATTGCATCGCTCAGCAAATCTTTAGAATCACGAATATATGTAACGTCAGAAGAGGTTCTGCGTTTCATATAAACAAGACCTTGCGCATAGTGTAAAGGGGCATAATTATCGTGAGATTTCAAAAGTTTATCCAGTTCGGTTTGAGCCGGTGCAAGTTTTTGCTGCTGAGCCATCCAGATAATTCTCAACGTTTTGGCTTCCAAATCATTCGGAGCAGCGTTTAAAGCATCTTTTAAAGCTGCATCAGCTTCTTTATAATTGTTGTACTCAATCATTTTATCAATGTATTGATATTTTTTATAAACAGGAGAGCCCTTGGCAACTTTTGCCTGAAGTTCCTGTGAATATGCAGATGAAACGCTTAGCATACTTGTACAAATCAATGAAGCGATGAACAGTTTTTTATAATTCATGGTTTTTCTTCCCTTTACTATTATCAACCTTTTGAGTATATTGTATAATAGTTATCGGAAAAAAGCAATAAGGCGCATATGAGTTTAAATGAGAATTCAAAAAATGATTTAGAAGGCTTCAAATCATATATACTTGTTGAAAGAAACTTTTCCACGCATACTGCAAAAGCTTACTGTACGGACGTTTTAGATTTTTTGCTTTGGCTTGGAGAAGCATCCTGCGAAGATGTTTCGTTTTCAAAAGTGAGAGAATATTTACATTTTATTCAAAAATTTCAGTACAAAAAATCAACTGTTGCAAGAAAGATTGCAAGCTTGAGAACCTTTTATAAGTACCTTTTCAAGGAAAAACGGGTCGACACAAATCCTGCTGTAAACCTAAATTCCCCCAAACGTACGAGATCTTTGCCAAAATTCCTCACAACGTATGAGGTCGAACAGATTTTAAACAACACAAAAATTGATACTCCTGCCGGTTACAGAAATAAAACAATCCTGGAACTGCTCTGGGCTACCGGCATGAGAATTTCTGAACTAAGCGGCTTAAATTTTGAAGATTTAAACCTTGATGAAAACGAAATAAGAGTATTTGGTAAAGGCGCAAAAGAAAGAATAGTGCTTATATCAGACAGGGCTAAGTCTTATTTGAAACGTTACATTGAAACCGCAAGACCGCTTGTTGCCAAAGGGTATCCTGTGGATACCAATGAAACATCGCCTGTATTTATTAATAACACAGGCTACAGGCTCCAGCCCAAAACAGTGAGAAATGTTATAAACGATATTGTGGAAAAAATTGATTTGCCAAAACATGTAACTCCGCACGTATTCAGGCATAGTTTTGCAACCCATTTGATAGAAAACGGTGCTGATTTAAGGATTGTTCAGGAGCTTTTGGGACACGCAAGTATTTCCAATACCCAAATTTATACGCACATTTCTTCACAGCATTTGAAAGAAGTTTATAACGAAACGCATCCGAGAGCTTAAATGAGTTTTTTAGTATGAGCAAAGAATCTTTTACATGTGCCTTAGGCACATAAAATAGGTTATGTAAAAGTCATACAGAGGGCTATAGCCCGAAGAATCTCATGTATAAAGAGCTCCTTCGTTATCACTCCCCATCCCGGCCTTCCCCAATCAGGGGAAGGAGTATAAGCGCTATGTTCCCATAACATGGGTTATGAAAGCAGACTTGCAAAAAATGTGAACATAGTTTATACTAAAGGAAAAAGGAGGGTATAAACATGCGAAAGTCAATAATAGCACGGAAACACCGGGAGGGGGGTATCTACATCTAAGGTATTACAAGGGTTTGAGCCTATTAGCCATTACGGCAGATACCTCGTTAATAAAATTAAAAATTGCGGCACTTTAAAAGCCTGTTATTGCGATGAGCGCAGCGAAGAAACAATCCAGGAAAGAGATACTTCGGGCTCCTCCCTCAGTATGACGAAAAAAAGTAAAAAAGCGGCGTTTACATTAGCGGAAGTCCTGATTACCCTTGGTATTATAGGGGTTGTAGCTGCTATGACTCTGCCGTCATTAATACAGGAACGCACAAACAAAGCACTGTATGTTGCTTTATGGAAAAATTATTCAGTTATGCAGCAGGCAATAATGCGAATGACTATTGATAAAGGTGAGCTAGCAAAAGCCGGAGATTATGACACTTGGACATTTAAAAATTATTTCAGAGAATATTTTAACGTTGTGCAATATTACGGAACCGTAGGGGGAACCGGAATGGGCGGTGAAGGCGAAGATGGCGAGTATGATATGTATAAGATGGAAAGCTACCGTACTTATACTTTAAAATCAACTGTTTCAACAAATCGTTTAGATGACGGGCAGTTTTTAGTTAATGACGGAACATTATATTTGCTGCAGAATTCAGGTAATGCAAAACATCAAATTTATATATCCGTTGATGTAAACGGTCTGCGGAAAGGGCCAAATGCGTGGGGTCATGATTTATTCACATTCCAGCTTACAACAGGAGGGAAAGTAATCCCGATGGGTGCAGAAGGAACAGATTATGACGATTTGGATACTTATTGTTCACCTTCATCTACAGATAAAGAAAATGGTATTGGGTGTACATATCGGGCATTATATGACAAAAATTACTGGAAAGAATTGCCGTAAAAATCTGTGAATAAGTTGAAAATACTGCATAATTATAATATCCTTAAATATAAGATAAGGAGAATAGTTATGAGAACAGTAATTGTCGGCGGAGGTGCTTGCGGCGCAAGCTGTGCCGCAAGATTGAGAAGACTTGATGAAAATGCCCAAATAATTATCTTAGAAGCTACTGATGAAATATCAATTGCTAATTGCGGGCTGCCTTATTACTGTTCCGATGTTATAGATGACAGAGAAAATATGATTGTTGCAAAACCAACGATTTTGTCGGATTTGCTCAATATTGAAGTAAGGCTTAATTCAAAAGTTACCTCAATTGATAATAATTCAAAAAAAGTTGTCGTAAATAATGAGTATGAATTGAGTTATGATAATCTGGTTCTGGCATTGGGTGCAAGCCCTCTAAAACCTCCGATTGAAGGTATTAATAATAATAATGTGTTTACGGTCAGAACACTTAACGATGCCGATAAAATTAAGGCATTTGTTAAATATACTAAAGCTCAAAATGCGTTAGTTATCGGCGGCGGCTTCATCGGGGTTGAGATGGCTGAGAATTTAATCGAACTCGGATTGAATACTACCCTTGTTGAACTTGCGCCTCAAATTTTATTAAATATTGATTCTGATATGGTTTGTTTTGCTCAAAACGAACTTAGAGAAAAAGGCTGCCATTTGATTTTTAATGACGGTGTGAAAGCTATCCGCGAAAAAGAAGTTGAACTTCAATCCGGGAAATCTATTGAAGCGGATGTTATTATTCTTGCAATCGGGATTAAGCCCGATACAGAACTTGCTAAAAACTGCGGAATAGAACTTGGCATACAAAATACCATAAAAGTTAATGAATATATGCAGACATCGGTCAGCGATATCTGGGCTGGCGGCGACAGTGTCCAGGTTAAAGATTTTGTAACAAACGAGCCTGCATTTATTCCTATGGCGGGGCCTGCAAACAGGCAGGGAAGAATTATTGCGGATAATATTTATGCATCGGCAAATAACAGAAAACTTTCATCATATAAAAACTCTCAAGGAACAGCGGTTATCAAGGTGTTTGATAAAACAATAGCCTCTGTCGGAAAAAATGAACGTCAGTTAAAACAAGCAAATATAAAATACCTGAAAAACATCATCCAGAGCAATTCGCATGCCGGTTATTACCCTGGTGCAACCCCTGTTGTCATAAAATTATTGTTTACTGAAGAGGGTAAAATTTTGGGAGCACAGGCTGCAGGATGCGAAGGGGTTGAAAAGCGTATAGATGTAATTTCATCTGTAATGCGTTTAGGCGGAGGAGTACAGGAGCTTATAGATTCAGAACTTTGCTATGCACCGCCTTATTCAAGTGCAAAAGATCCGGTAAATATGATAGGAATGTCATCACAAAATATTTTAGACGGTTTATTTAAACCTGCATTTTATGAGGATTTGAAAGATGCTGTGTTAATAGACGTACGTCCAAAAAACACTTATGATGAAGGAACAATAGAAGGCGCAGTTTCAATTCCGGTAACGGAAATCAGAAAACGTTATAACGAAGTTCCGCGGGATAAAAAGGTAGTCGTCTTTTGCAGACGCGGATTTACAAGTTATGTAGCATGCAGAATACTGCAGCAGCTTGGGTTTGACAATGTTCAGTCTTTCTGCGGCGGGAAAAATTTCTATAATGTGCTTGCGGAAGATAAAAAACAACAAGCAGTTGAAATTACATTAGTGTAGCAAATATTTATGGGGGTATACATGTCTGATGATAAAGATATAATGAAAGTTTTTTATGAAATTTATGAAAAACAAATTCTTCCTATTATTACTCCGGTTGAAGAAACTCGAAGATTATATTTGAAAAAACTTTTGATAACTGAGTGCCTTCTTATAATTGCTTTAGTACTATTAGGAATATGTTCATATATACTGCCTGAATATAATATTGTTATGTACCTTTTATACGGTATTTTGATGATAACATTTGCTGTAGTTATAGTGTTACCGTTTAGCAGAATGCAAACATTTTCCCGTCGATTTAAGCAATATTTGATTTGCGAAATAATAAAAAGTTTTGGAAATATTACATATTCAAAATTTTCAAATATTCCGGATGAATTTATAAAGAAAAGTTTAGTAGTTTTATCAGAATTTAGTTCCCGTATAGATGATGACTGTTTTGAAGGTTATTATAAAGGTGTTTTATATAATGTTACAGAAACGACTTTGCTAAAATCAGATAATAATTTTGCAGGCGTTTTAATTCTCATAAAGTTTAACAAGCAAATAAGAGCAAAAACTATAATAGTAGAAAAAGAAGCTTTTGGAATTTATGATTTACCTCTGTTGCAAACTGAGAAAGAAGTATTAGAAGAAATCAAACTGGAAGATATAGAGTTTTCGAAACATTATAGAGCTTTTTCGGAAGATCAGGTTGAAGGCAGGTATTTAGTTACAACAGCATTTATGGAACGGTTTAAAGAACTTAAAAATATAATGAAGAGTTCTTGTGCCAGATGTTCATTCTTTGATAACTATGTCCTGTTTGCAATTCCTACAGTTAAAAATCGTTATGAAATAGCAAATTTATTTTGTAAACTTGATAATCCTAAAAGGTATTTGAAATTTTTTCAGGAGTTATCGGCTATTTATGCAATTATAGATTATTTTAAACTCGATGAGAATACAGGTATTTAATTATAAACACCTTCTATATTCTGGTGATGGTAAAAGTAAGACAAAATAATCCTATTTGAATTAACGTTTTTACACTCGGAACAAAGTCGGAAAGGCTTAGTATATGTAAATAGTAGTAAAATTAGTCCTATAAGATATTACAAAAATAACTAAATTTTACTTCAAATTATATAATTTCAGTCAAGAAATGTTTTAACTTTAACAATATTCCTTAATAAATTCATCAAGGGTCATAATTTTTTTATTCTCTCCCCAAATATGTTTAAATGCATCTTTAAGATACTTTGTATCATTTGTTAATAATATATCTACAAAAGTGGCACAACAAATATAACTTGTATCATTTATCCAATCATTATCATAACTTTTGTTTGGATTATTGACTTTATAAGCATAACCAAATTTTGTTGCTTCAATAAGTAATTTAGTAAAATTTACATTATTGTAGTTTTTATAAAAATTATTTATGAAATCTATATCTTTAATTAAAATTCTTTTTTCCTGATTGATAATTTGATTTTTTAACTTAATAAGCAGATTAAATTCTAATAACTTATCAAAAAGATTGTTATATATTCTTTCTTTCCGTTCTTCATTATTAAATTTCGGATTATCAATGCTTCTTACTATATTTATCAATGCTTGAGTTGCTTTATCATCAAAATTTAATTTCTTTGCTTCATTTTTTATATTATAGTCTATATTTTCAACGGTTTGTTTACAATATGCTTGAATTTGTTTAAGATTATTCTCTTGAAACCTTTTAATTTCGTCATGTGCACTTTTTATATTTTGAGCAGAAAACTCTTGCTTATTTTGATTGATTATAGTATCTAAAGTCTTCTCCAAGGAAAGATTAGTTTTAATATTCTTAAGTTGTTTCTCATCATACTTATCAAACCAAAAACCATCTATATAATTATCAGTTTTTAACATTTCAATTTCACGATTTGCAATTTCTGCAATAGAGGGAAATATATAATTATTATCGATTAATTCAAATAAAAAGTTTACAACTTCCCTTCTTTCTTGACTACTTTTACACGTGTATCTTAAAAATGGAGTTAATTGAGAAAATATTTTCGCGCAAGCATAAAATGTAAATTCTCCATTTTTTACCTTTTGTATAATATTTGTATTTTTTATTTTTTTAATATTCTCTTTGCGTATTATATTATTGTCAATAATTATATCCATTGAAACTTCCTATTTATGTATTAAGTAATCAGTTGTAAAATATTTAAAAAATTTTTTAATTGATCTTTTGAAAAACATCCATAATTAATAATTATAATCCTTTTTTAATTACTTCAAGTAAATATAATGGCAAATCAATTAAATTATCCGTTTTCTTATAATCCGCCATTGAAGTTCTTATTGCATAATTGGGTTTAAATTTTTCCATATAAACCTTCAAACTTTTTGCTTGTAAATTTCTTTCAGCCTTTACTTCAACAGGAACGACATCAGACTCTATTTGGATAACAAAGTCTATTTCAGCCCTGCTGGTTTCATTTGACCAATAAAATACGGGCAAATCTTTAATTGTCTTAAACTGTTGTAAAACATATTGTTCGGCTATGGCACCTTTAAATTCTTCAAATATACGATTACCGTCAATAATCGTATCTGCTTGTAAATCTGTCATTGCACCTAATAGACCAACATCCAGTACAAATAACTTAAATGAGTTAAAATCTTCGTAAGCAGTAATTGGTAAATCAGGTTTTGTAATTTTATTTACTCTGTATACTAAACCACTATTAATTAGCCAAGACAAAGCAGCTTCAAAATCTCTTGCACGAGCTCCTTCCTTTGCTGCTCCATATATAAATTTTTTATTTTCTTTACTTAACTGTGCTGGAATAGATTTCCATAATAACCTTATTTTAGCAACTGTATTAGTGGGAATATGTTTTGTAAAATCTTCTTCATAAGCAGAGAGAATTTCTTTTTGCAGATTTCTAACACTTTCAAAATCTTTGTTTTCAACAAAATCTTGCACAATTTCAGGCATTCCTCCAACATAACAATATTGTTTTAAGAGCTTTTCATACTTGTTATTAAATAGTTTTATTGTTTTAAAATCTTTTTTATTTAAAAGTTCAACAAACCTTTCTTCTCCCATTGCTAATAAAAATTCTTCAAAACTTAAAGGGAAAAGATTCATAAATGAAACTTTCCCAACAGGAAACCCTGTACCTTCGTGGCAAGCAACACCCAATAAACTTCCTGCAACTATAATATCGTATTGAGGAGCATTTTCTCTAAAATACTTAAGTGAAGTTAAGGCTCTAGGGCATTCTTGAATTTCATCAAGAATTATCAAAGTGTTTTCCGGATTAATTTTAGTTTTTGTCGCAAGGCCTATATCCATAATTAAACGTTCTGTATCATAGTCGACATCAAAAATCTCTCTGCTTTTTACATCTACATCAAAGTTAATATATGCGACTTGCTCATAATACTTTTTCCCAAATTCCTGCATTAACCAAGTTTTACCAACTTGCCTTGCACCTTGTATTATAAGCGGCTTATGGTTCTTTTTGTTTTTCCAGTCAATCAGTTGCTTTATTGCGTATCGTTCCATGCTCAAATCCTCATATTGTAAGTTTATTATACCACAAATTACACATTTTTTACATCACTTTTACTTAAACTTTGCACATTTTTTACACGACTTTTAAAACTTATTTGCACATTTTTGACAGAACCTTAAATCATTAATAATGTAATTTTTAGTCCAAGTTGTTATTTTACTTTATAAAAATCCTTTCTAATTCTTCGTTTTAGGATTTCTTTTTTATTTTCATCAC
>CALUUU010000054.1 GCA_944324035.1 Candidatus Gastranaerophilales bacterium | reverse complement strand
ATAAATTACATAACTTATCTATATTGACGATTGATGCACATAACTTTGGGCATGTAACTAATTACTTGACATGTACAAGAATTTAGTAAATTAATTTCTCAGTAGAAATAACTCCCCATCTCAGCCTTCCCCAAGTATGGGAAGGAGTTAAAGCGCAGCGTTATAAAGTTGTGCCTCAGGCACATTTATGCTAAAATTATTCTATGATGAAAAAGATTGCCGTAAGTATTTTGCTATGTTTTTTGCTTGGTTCAGGAATTTTTGCCGGTACTTTAAATGCATATGCGCTTGAGGCCGTTGATTGTAAACAGCTTTACGAGAATGCATATAAGGATTTTGAGAGTAAACATTATTCATCTTCTGTAGAAAAGCTTAAAACCATTTTGAAAGAAGAACCGGATTCTTTGAATGCATTGCTGCTGTTAGGCAGAAATTACAGTATCCTGGGCGAATTTGAACTTGCAAAAGTCTGTTTTTCAAAATTTATTGATGCCGAACCAAAATCTGTTTACGGATATCTCGGAATGGCCGGAGTATACAGCGGACAGCAGCTTACACCTATTGCTGTGATGTATTTTGACAAAGCCTTGTCGCTGCGTATGCCGAAAGATGTAAGAAAAAATATTCTCAATATACGCCAGGCAGTAATTGATGTCCAGAAAATGCGTGACGGTACTGACTCTTACACAAATGTCAAAAATCCCGGAATAAGTCTTTTTATTGATATACCAAAATGGTACAATGCATTTTTTGAAGGGGATGCCTATGCCTGGACTTTTGAATACGGTCGCGTTGGGGAAAATGTTATTGATTACAAGTGGACTAAGTTAATTACAGTGCATTTCTTCAACAAATCCGCATTTGATATGAATATGGATGACCTTTATCAAGCCCAGTTGGAACTTTTAGAACAGCAAGCCGAAGATTTACGCAGCCCTGTTTCTATAAAGATTTTGAAGCGTGAGGATGATAGTATTTATTATATGTGGTCAATTAAGAACTTTAAGGAATCTGAAATTGCAAGAATATACGACTTCAGGGACGGACTTTATGTAATTCGGTACACGGCAAAAAGAAAATTCTTCTTCCCGAATGAGGTAGAAGATATTGTAAATATGTTAGGAAGTTTTAAAACTGTAGATTAGCGGATGGCAGATATTAAGGTTTCAATAATTTTAACAAGCTATAATTACGGCAGGTATCTAAAAGATACTGTTAATTCTGTATTAAACCAGACATTTGCGGACTGGGAATTGATAATCGTAGACGACTGTTCCACAGACAATTCTGTTGAAATTATCAGCGAATTTGCAAATTCTGATACCAGAATCAGAGTTATAAGAAACTATGAAAATCAGGGGTTGGCAGCCGCAATTCAAACCGGATTAATAGCAGCAACCGGTGAATGGGTTGCATTTTTGGAAAGCGATGACTTATGGCGTCAGGATTATCTGCAAAAAAAGCTTGAAGCGGCCAAAATGTTCCCTAAGGCGGGATTTATATATAATAATGTTGAATTTTTTGATAAAAATGCAGACAATGTGCGTGCAAAATTTCAGCGGTTAATACATAAAAACCGCAGGTTAAAATATCCGCGTAAAATGTTTTATTCATTTGGTTATGAAAATCCTGTTCTTACTATGTCATCAGTTATGGTAAGAAGAGAATTTCTTGACGGCTTAAATTTTGATACCCCTATAGATAAGCTTCTGGATTGGTATTTGTATATTCAGATTGCACGCAGAACTTATTTTTATTATACAGATGAACCGTTGACCCTGTGGCGTCAGCATTCTGACAGCTATTTAAACCAAAATCGCAGGATAAAATTCCGGTTTGCAAATATTAGTGCATACTTATATGTTTTATCCCTGCAGCCATGGAATTTAAAGTTATTGATATTTATTATAATATCAGGTATTTTTATGTGTTTTAAAAGATTGAGGGTATATCTTTTCGAATAAAAAAAAGAGCCTGTTTGTAAGGCTCATTTTTTTAAACATTTGTCATCAGGAACTTATATAGCTTTTTGAACTTTGCCGGCTTTTAAGCAGGAAGTACAAACTCTGATTCTTTTAGTCTGACCGTTAACTACAGCCTTAACTGATTGTAAATTAGGTTCCTGTGTATGAACTATTTGTTTATGCGAAAAAGTTAATTTCGCAGCTTTTATCGGTGCTTTACCGCATATTTCACAATGTTTTGCCATGATATTATTTCCTTTTCTAGCTAGTTTGCGTAATTTTATAATATCTTAAAAATCATAAAAATCAAGATACATGTTAAATTTGGTTAAGTTTTGAATAAAGTAAAAAACTTACCATCCATAATTGAGCTCTAGGATAATTTATTTATCTTATCTATAACAAAATCAAGCGCCCCGCTTTGGGCTTCAAAAACTTTTTTGCAATCCTCACAGGCTTTTGTATAAAATTCTTTGTCTGACAAAAGTTTATCCATATAATTTTTTAATTCTTCAGGCGAGTTTACAATTTTGCCGGCATCAGTTTTGTCAAGAGTCCAATATATATCTTTGAAATTGTGAATAGACGGCCCTGTGATAGTCGGTTTATCATAAACTGCTGCCTCGAGCGGATTGTGTCCGCCGGTTTTATTAAAACTCCCGCCGATAAATGCAAAATGGCAGATTGAATACATTTTGCCAAGCTCCCCTAAGGTATCCAGTATTATAATATCGTAATCAGTGAATTTATCGTCTTTTGAGCGCTGACCGTAATTAAGTCCCAGATTTTTAGTTAAATTCTGAATGTCAGGCACTCTCTTAGGATGACGCGGTGCAAGCAGAAGCTTTATATCCGGATGCTTTTCCTTTAACGCTTTAAATGTATTTAACACAATTTCATCTTCACCCGAATGGGTACTTCCGGCAATAATTACACGAAAACCTTCCTGCCCTATATCAATAGATACATCCTGGCGTTTTACATCAAATTTCAAATTTCCCATCACTTCGACTTTATTTTCATCGGCGCCTATTGCAATATATTTTCTTTTGTCGTCTTCGCTCTGGGTATAAACTGCCGTGAAATTTTTGAAAACTGTCTTAAAGAAGAATTTAACTTTCTCATATGACTTGAAAGTAGAGTCTGAAATTCTTCCGTTGATTATGGATATAGGAATGCTTCTTTCGCAGCAGGCATATGCAAAATACGGCCAAATTTCAGTTTCAGCTATAAATACCATTGAAGGCTTTACTCTGTCTAAAAATTTATTTACACAGAACGGAATATCAAACGGAAAATATGTGACAAAATCCGCGACCTGCGCATATTTCTTTTGAGCAATTTCCTGCCCTGTTTTAGTTCCTGTAGTTACAACCAGTTTTTTATGCGGAAATGTTGTTTTAATCTTTTTTGCAAGATTTTCCAATGCAATAACTTCCCCGACAGATACTCCGTGAAGCATTATTATATCTTCTTCCCCGAAATCTGGAGGAGTAACAAAGCCAAACTTTGCTTTTAAACCTGCGTTGGGTTTCCCTATGATTTTTCTTGCAGCAAAAACAAAAGGCATTCCGATTATAAAAACAATTGTAGATAAAATTCCATATAAAAACATAACACCGTTATTATATTACAAAATTCTTATATAGGAAAGTTTGTAACTATTCGAGAAAAATGCAGAGGTCATACTGAGGGCTTTAGCCTAAAGCTTTTCATAAGAAAATAGATCCTTCGGATTTCATCCTCAGGATGACACAAACGTCATTCTGAGGGGTGAATACCCCGAAGAATCTCGCGTAAATATGAGATCCTTCGCTAACGCTCAGGATGACTTTAAACCCTGTCATTGCGATGAGCGAAGCGAAGAAGCAATCCATAAAAAGTGTTTTAAAACGTGTTCAGACCGGCATATCAAAACGCAAAGGAAATGTATTCTTTCAGGAGGGAAACTGTTTATTCTGATTATGTTATCGGGCAGCCGTGGGAGTGGTAAATTTTTATGATATAATCTCAATATGAATTATGAAGAGAAACAATTAACATCGCAATGCGTTTACGATGGGAAAATTATGCAAGTTCAACGTGATGAGGTTGAACTTGCTACCGGTAAAAAATCTTTTCGGGAAGTTGTAAGACATTCAGGCGGAGTTGTGATTTTAGCACTAAAGGAGAATGATACCATCCTTATGGTAAAACAATTCCGCTATCCGATAGCTCAAACAGTTCTGGAAGTTCCGGCCGGAAAACTTGAAAAAGGTGAAAATCCCGATGATGCCGCCAAAAGAGAATTAGAAGAAGAAACAGGCTATAAAGCCGGCAAATGGACTCCTTTGGGATACATAAATACATCTCCGGGATTTTGCGATGAAAAATTATATCTTTATAAAGCCGAAAATTTGACATTTGCAGGTGCACATCCTGACGAAGGCGAAATTATTTCTGCAATCGAAATGAAAATTTCCGATGTTAACGAAAAAATTAAAACCGGAGAAATCAACGACGCAAAAACTCTCTGTGTAATTTTAAGGGGTCTTAATCTATGATAAAAATGGTTGCAACGGACATTGACGGCACTATTCTGGGATATGATTTTGTATTCCGCCCTGCCGTAAAAAAATGCATTAAAGATTTGCAAAACGCAGGAATAAAAGTTGTACTTGTAACAGGAAGAATGCATTATGCCACAGAAAAAATTGCGAAAACTCTCGGGATAACTACCCCTCTTGTTTCATATCAGGGCGGTTTAATTAAAGAACAGGGTGAAAACGGAAAAATTTTATACGAAAAAACTCTTTCTCCCGAACGTGCAAAAGAAATTATCAAGTGGGCGAAAGAAAATAATGTTCATATAAATCTATATATGAAAGACGTTTTATACGTAGAAAATGACGACATTGCAGTAAGACGCTACACAGGAGAGCGCGCAATCCCATATAAGGTATGCAAATTTGACGATTTGGAAATAGAGCATGTAAACAAAATTCTTGCAATAGATTTTGATGATGCCCAAAGGGTAACAGGATGGGTAAACTATCTGCGGGAAAAAATGCCCGAACTTTACATCGTTAAATCTACCCCTTATTTTTGCGAAATTACAAATAATGAAGCCAAAAAATCATGTGCCGTCGAATTTTTGAGCAATTTGTGGGGTATAAAAAAAGAAGAGATATTAACAATCGGCGATCAAAACAACGATATAGAACTTTTAAAATCCGGCGGTATTGCGGTTGCAATGGGTAACGGAACTCCGGAATTAAAGAGTTGTGCAGACTTTGTAACAGATACAATAGACAACGATGGATTTGTAAAAGCAGTTGAAAAATTTTGTAAAATCAAAGTGTAAGGAGGTTATATGAGCGAATTTAATATACCGGAAAATATTATCCCGCAAGCCCAAAAAGAGCTTGAAAAGTTATTAAAAGGAAACAGAAATTTTGTAAACGGAACCCCTACTGCTGACAATATGTCGCTTGAACATTTAAAAAAATATGCATACCATCAGGAACCTTATGCTGTTGTTTTGAGCTGTTCCGATTCAAGAGTTGTACCTGAAATTATTTTTGACTGCGGGATTGGAGAGCTTTTTGTAGTGCGTGTGGCAGGAATAACTGCAGGCCCGAATGTTATAGAAAGCATTGAATATGCAGTAAAAAAATTAAAAACACCGCTATTAATCCTTCTCGGACACGATGACTGCGGAGTTATGAAATTTGCAAAAGATCATTATCCTGAAATCACAGAAGATTTTCAATCAATTATTAAATGCGTATATCCTGTATTGGATAAGGAAGAGGATGTTACCTGCCACAACTATTTTGCACAGCAGCACACAAAATGGGTAGAAAAGGTTCTGCTTGAAAGGTCAAAGATTATCAAAACTGCAGTAGATAATAATGAACTATATATAGCAAAATGCCACCTTGACCACGATACAGGACTTGTTGATTTGATTGACTAAAAATTTTTCAGGTGCTAAAATTTAGGCGGCAATAGAAAAGGAGAGAAGATTATGATAAACGAAAAAATGGAAAAAGCGTTTAATGACCAAATTAACGCTGAATTATATTCAGAATACCTGTATCTTTCAATGAAAGCATACTTTGAAACCTTAAACCTTAAAGGTTTTGTAAATTGGATGGATGTTCAGGTTCAGGAAGAACACGCCCATGCTATGGGGATGTTCGATTATGTAAACAGCCGCGGCGGCAGAGTAAAACTTACGGCAATAGACGCCCCGGAAACAGACTGGGAATCTCCGCTTGCTGTATTCGAACATATTTTAACCCATGAAGAACTTGTAACATCATTGATTAATAAGTTAGCAGATGTTGCAGAAGAAGTTAAAGACCGTGCCGCAATGGGATTTTTAAACTGGTATATTAAAGAACAGGTTGAAGAAGAAGATAATGTCGGCCAAGTTCTTGCAACGTTAAGACTTATCGGGAATGATAAAAATGCTCTTCTAGCTTTAGACAAAGAACTTGCAACAAGAACATTCGTAGCCCCGGTTATCGGATAGTATATAATAAGACTAATAAGAAAAGCCTCCATAAAAACGGGGGCTTTTTTGTATTTTAATAACTTACCTTATATGGATAATCATCAGGAATCTCCCAGCCGTTCAACTGAATCCATGCAGTGCAGAATTCAGGCTTAGAACCTTTACAATTATTTTTGAGAGTGTGAATATTGCCGTCCCAGCTAAACTTATATGGCTCAAACCCCTTCCCGACAAGATATTTGTAATTCACATCTTGAGTAAAAGGAACATACATAAAAGGCCAGGCACATTTTCCTCTTGCATTTTCTTCAGAGCCATATAATTCAAGACACCTGTCCGGGTATGCAGTATAAAATGTCCAATCACGCATATCACCTTCCGAAGATACCTGTATTGAAGCATTCATTTGTTTTAAGGCGGTACCGTCTTTGAAAAAATAAGTTGGACGGGCAAGGTCATCGTATTCTACCTTTATTACTGTCATATGCGAACCTATATACTTCATAAACCACTTCTCTGCAGTAGAACTCCCGGGTACAGGATTCCCGTCCGCATCTGTTTCTACACTATTGGTACCGCTGTACCAATATTCTTTTGCTCCATATTCTGCTTCTGCTAACAATATTGCCTGGTTTATCTGGGAATAAAATTTCTTTAGTTTCGTTTCTACAACAAGTTTCGAATACTCTGCCAAAAGTCCCGGAAGTGTCAAGGCGGCTATTACTCCGATTATACCGAGGGTTATTAATACTTCCGCTAACGTAAATGCTGCTTTTTTCTTTAATACACGGTCATCCTGAGGATGAAATCCGAAGGATCTCTTTTTACATGAGATTCTTCGGGCTAAAGCCCTCAGAATGATGGGTTTGCTTTCCGCATGACACTTTGCGTCATTGCGAGCGACAGCGAAGCAATCCATAAAAGTACAATGACTGGATTTTAAAATTTCACAAACTATGTGGATAAGGTATCTGCCGCAATGACTAATAGGCTTAAACCCTTGCAATACCTTAGATGTAGATACCCCCCCCCCGGTATCCCCGCACTATACTTGACTTTTGCATACTTCTACCCTCCTTTTTTCCTTTAGTATAAACTATGTTACTGTTTTTTTCAAGTCACAGTTTATGCTTTTATTTGTTCATTTCTTTTATTGTTAGCAGGATGCGCAGTTAGTTTTGTTCGTTTATGTATGCATTCAAAAAGATTTGAGTTTAAAAATATCTGCTATAAATCTTTAAATATTTCTGTTAAATTTGTATTTAACGCAATTTTCAGTTTAATTAAGGATTGCAGACCCGGATTATTGATATTCTTTTCTATCTTTCCCAAGTAATCTACACTAATATTTGCCTTTTTGTGCAAGTTCTTCTTTGTGTTAAACCTGCTTTATTTACAAATTTGGATATATTGAATGCTTCATCAGTAATTATTAACTTTAAATTATTCATATTTCTTTAATAATTTTTTAAAAGCCGCTTCACCATCCTGATATCTGCCGGCATTATAGTCATTAATACCTTTTTGAATTTCAGAATTTAATGCAGCAATACGCTCTTCAAGACTTCCGTTATCAAAAAATGCAAATTGGATTGCAAAAGTAACTGCTTCATCCATCGTACTAAAGACACCCTCTGCTACTTTTGTTTTCAAAATATTTTCCATATTATGCGGCAAAGAAATATCCATTACCTGACCCTCTATTTAAAAATACATGTAATCCAATTATAACAAAGGATATCAAATTTTTCAACTTCAATAGGAAAAACATACCTAAAAATTATTTTTAATCCAAATAGAAAACAGTAATAACTTTATGACCTTCTTCCGCGTACTGAACAGCATTGTGCAAAGTTTTACTTGTATGAGATAAGAAGCAGATAAGCTGATTGCATTCGTCAATAATTTCTCTGTTGCATACGCGTGATGCATCAGCAAGCGTCATCATAGCTCTGTCGGCGTGTTCAACAATATTTGGCACCCCGATAAGCTGATCCTGAACATCGCTTGGCTGCTGGCCGATTGTCTGCGGCAAAATTACTCTCAATTTATCAGGATTTGCTTTCATAGCTCCGCGAATTGCTGCTGCGTTGGTTCCTGAAGAACCGCCTGATGTAATAATTGTATTCCCCTGCATAACAAGAGCTGTTGCAAGAGTTTCAATCATTTGCTGATGAGTTATAGGAAGATTACGGCTTCCGATAATAGCAATCTTTTTGGCAGATTGTCTGATAGTAGCCAGTTCCTGCGCTAATTCGTCAACCGTATGCGGCGAATCCGCTTTTACAACATCCATATCATCCATCGGAACCATTATTGAAGGTTGTTGTTCATTGCTGCCATTATCAGAATTTAATTGTATATTCATATTTTCTTCTGCCATTTTTCCTACTTTCTCATTGCAATAATTGTGTTTTTTGATTATGCTGATTATAGCATAAATTTTTAATTTTGGGAATAGGGTATATGGAAAATATATTGGAAAATCTTAATAAAGAGCAGAGAGAAGCTGTTCAAACAACGCAAGGGCCGTTATTAATCCTGGCCGGTGCCGGCAGCGGAAAGACTAAAGTACTAACATCAAGGATTGCTTATTTAATTCAAAACGGAGCAAGACCGCGTAATATTCTTGCGGTTACTTTTACCAACAAGGCCGCAAAAGAAATGAAAGAACGTCTTGGAAATATTTTGGGTGAAAATACCGTAAAATATATGTGGGTCGGAACTTTCCACGGAATTTGCGGAAGAATTTTAAGAGAAAACATAGAAAATTACAGCTTCCAATCCGGCAAAAAATTGGATAAGAATTTCACAATATATGATGACAACGACACAAATGCAGTTATAAAACAGGCTATTAAAAAGCTGAATTTTGATGACAAAATTTATCAGCCTAAACTTGTAAAAGCGGTAATTTCAAATGCAAAAAACAAAATGCAGGACGCATACACCTTTGCAACTTTTGCAAGAGATTTTAAGTCGCAAAAAATTGCACAGATATTTGAGGAGTATGAAAACACTCTCAACAACAACAATGCAATTGATTTTGACGATATGCTTATGCTTACAGTAAAACTCTTTGAGCAAAACCCGCAGGTCAGAAAACAGTATTACGACAGGTTTCAGCATATTTTGGTTGACGAGTACCAAGACACCAACCTTGCACAATACAAACTTGTAAATATGCTTTATACAAACTGTGAAGCTGAAATTCCGCCGGAACGCTCTTTGTGTGTAGTGGGCGATGTTGACCAATCAATTTACAGCTGGCGCGGTGCTGATTACACAATCATTATGAACTTCCAAAAGGATTTTAAGAATACAAAATTAATCAAGCTGGAACAAAACTACCGCTCAACCGCAAATATCTTGAATGTTGCAAACGCTATTATAGAAAATAACACGGAACGTGTAGATAAAGTTCTTTATTCAAATAAAGGTGAAGGCGAGCTTATAGATTATTTTGAAGCTCAGGATGAAGCGGATGAAGCAAACTTTATTGCAAGCAAAATTAAACAGGACAGCGGCGGAAATTACAACCAATACGCAATCCTTTACCGTACCAATTCTCAATCCCGCGCTTTGGAAGAAGCCTGTATGGCTGCCGGTATTCCATACAGAATTTACGGCGGCTTAAAATTCTATGACCGTAAAGAAATTAAAGACATAATTGCATACTTAAAATTAATCTACAATCCTGATGATTCACAAAGTTTCAGGCGTATAGTAAATGTTCCGAAGCGTTCAATCGGGGATACAACAGTAAAACGGTTACAGGATTTTGCAGATAAAGAGGACATCAGCCTTTTTGAAGCGGTAAAACGCATTCAGGAGGATACTGAAATTCCGCCGCGAACCCGTACAAAACTAACGGAATTTGCAGAATTGATAATGAAATTTAAAGAAGCAAGCACACGCTATAATTTAAGAGAATTTGTAACGCTGGTAATTGAAAAAAGCGGCTATCTGGCAGAATTACAACTGCAGAATACTCCTGAAAGCGAAGCTGATATAGAAAACCTCCAGGAACTTGTAAACGTTGCGGAAGAATTTGTACCGGAAGATGAAAACAATGTTCTGGGTGAATTTTTGACGCAGGTGTCTTTGGTGTCGGATATTGACAGTATGGACAACATTGCAAACAATGTTACCCTGATGACACTTCACGCTGCAAAAGGACTGGAATTTCCTGTAGTATTTCTTGCCGGCATGGATGAAGGTGTTTTTCCACATCAGCGGACATTCAATATCCCATCCGAAATGGAAGAAGAACGCCGCCTGATGTACGTCGGTGTTACCCGTGCAGAAGAAAAACTGTATCTGACATCAGCAAAACGCCGTCAGATGTGGGGTGAATATAAATACTATAATCCATCGAGATTTATAGAAGAAATTCCGCGCCAGCTTTTGAATACAATAGGTTTTGAAGGCAGTACAAACGATTCTTCCACATTCAGAAATGCTGTTTCAAAAGCTAAAACCGGGAAATCCGATTATTCATATTCAGCAGCGCAGTCAGACAGCTACGGATATGTAAAACCTTCAACAGGATTTGGAAAAGGATTTGTAGCTCCGCAAAAGCGGTCTACAACAACAGTTCAATCAAACAGAACGCCTTCACGCACAATAATAGTTAAGTCAAAAGAAAACAAACAGCGTGACGAAGAAAAAGTAAAAGAATTTTTCAAAGATAACGCAATTAAACGTATGCTTGAAGAAAAACGAAAAAAAGACTTCCAAAAAGCGCACGACGAAGAAGAAAGACAACGCAGCATTGAAGGCGCCGGATCTGTTACAAATGTATTCAATGTCGGGGAAAGAGTTTTCCATGACAAACTCGGTATAGGACATATTCTGGAAGTTATACCTGTCGGCGAAAGCACTATGTATACAATAGATTTCGGCAGACAGGGTAAAAAAGCCATGGACGCTTCTTATGCACATTTGAAGAAATTTTAGAGAATACCGTAATAGCGTAAATTTTGTCAAATATCACTCTGGTTAAGACGTTTAACATTGGGATTTATGTAAAGAAGGCAAAAGAAAAACATGCAAATATAATAAATTTATATAAAACGGTAGAAAACAAATAAATATAAATATTAAAAGTTTAAAAAATAAAGCCAAGACATTAAATAAAAATGTCATCCTGAAAGATTAGAAAAACAAACGAAAGTGTAGTTTTTCAATCTGTTCAGGATCTTACCGAAACAGAAAGAAAATACCAGATTGGTAAGATTCTGAACAGTGCTGTACATGTCAAGTAATTAGTTACATGCCCAAAGTTATGTGCATCAATCGGCAATATAGATAAGTTATGTAATTTATTGTTCATTTTCTCTTTTTAATTGCGAAGAAAAAAGCGGATTGTGAGCGTAGAGTGAAGAGTATTGCCGGCGGGCAATGCTCTGGAACTCGTAAAACGCGAACAACCAAGCAGAGAAAACGAACCAAAAGAGAAAAACACGCGATAG
>CALUUU010000053.1 GCA_944324035.1 Candidatus Gastranaerophilales bacterium | reverse complement strand
AATTAAACAAGCACGGCTCCTTCCCCGACTTGGGGAAGGCTGGGATGGGGAGTTATATTTGCGTCATTCTGAGAGGGAAGCACCCCGAAGAATCCCGTGTAAAATGAGAGCCTTCACATTCGCTCAGCTACGCATACAGGCTCACTCGTCCTCACTTCGCAGTATCGGTTCACTTTGTAATATGACACAGTTTTCTTTAAATAATTCTGTGCGGTTTGGTTAAGAGTTTTGCGTCAACTCTTTCCTTTATTGCGCCCTGCGGTTCGTAGTAAGGCGATACTGTCATAATCTTTGCCGCAATGTCAGGATAGTAATATATAAATCTTAATTCGCTTGATGTCAAAGGCTTCTGTGTATGAACATTGGCATAACGAACAAGTTCAAGAATATTCCTTGCTTCGTGTTCGTCTTTAAATTCAATTTCCAAATTATCATATACGTTTCTAAAACCTTTTATGCCGCCGTATTCACCTGTTGTAATCATTCTTCCGGTTTCGATTATTTCAGGCTCTCCTCTTCCGAGTTCTTCATAGTCGTAAAGCTCGTAATTTCTTCTGTCTTTTAAAGCGCCGTCAGCGTGTATACCGGATTCATGCGCAAATGCGTTATCTCCGACTGCCGGCTGGTTTATCGGAATAGGAACCCCAAAGGCATATGACGTATATTTTGCAAGCTGCCAAGCCTTGCTCAAATCAATATTCGGATCAATATGGTATTCATTTTTAAATCCGGCTGATTTTAATATTGCAAGCAGGCAGGATACCAAATCAGCATTCCCGGCTCTTTCTCCCATACCGTTAATTGCCGTATTTATATATGCATCCACTCCGGCATCAATAGCAGCTTTTGCACCCATAACAGAACAGCCCACCGCCATTCCTAAATCATTATGAAAATGAAGTTCTATAGGCATTCCTGTTTCTCTGGCTATTTTATAAATTCTGTCATAAGTAGTTTTAGGATCTTCAAACCCTAATGTATCACAGTATCTGAAACGGGTTGCACCGTTCTTTTTAGCAACTTTAGCAAATTTTATAAGAAAATCAATATCGCTTCTTGAAGCATCTTCAGCGTTCACACCAATAATCTCAGCACCTTTAGAAACTGCGCAGCGAACAGCATCAGCGGTCATTCCCAGAATATCATCAAAGGATTTTTTCCCCAGATATTTACCGTTAATCATTTGTTCCGAAGTTGACTGGGATAAGTTTAAGTTTTTCAGCTTAGGAACATTTTTGAAAGACAATTCAACATCCTCTGCCATTGCTCTCATCCAGCCTGAAAGCTTTGTCGTTGAAATTACATTCCTGTGGACAAGTTCGAGGTTGCCGTTGAGATAATTTATTTCGTGTTTTGTTGTCGGAAACCCGAATTCCGACTGGGTTATCCCCATATCATCAAGCATAAGGTTTATTATTGTTTTCTGTAATTTAGCTAACCCCAGTCTTGATGTTTGAACCCCGTCCCTGTTTGTTACATCTACAAAATAAATTTTTTTGTCTTTCATTTTTACTCCTTTTGTAATCCTATGGATTTTAACAGTCAACCCCTGTATTTCTATGATATTTCTTCGTAATTTTTGCTAGAGATTCTTCGGGGCTTTGCCCCTCAGAATGACGGATTCTGTCATCCTGAGCGAATGCGAAGGATCTCTTTTTACACAGGATTCTTCGGACTAAAGTCCTCAGAATGACATTGAAATATCATCTATTTAAATAACTTGCTTTTTAAGGCAAAGTTATTTACAATAGTTAGTATGAACACTGTTTGTTCAATTGTCAAGAAAAATTTGTAATATTATGAATAACACGAAACAATTAGAGAAAAAGATTAATAAAGAATACAAAACCGGTAATGTAAAATGTGCAATAGAGCTTTGCCAGATAGGGCTGCAAGAGGATCCGACAAATGCAGATCTGCACCTGCGCCTCGGAGATTTGTATCTGGCGTGGCACTTAGATATTTACAACTCATGCCAGTACGTGGATGAAGCTATTACTGAATACCAGAGAGCTTTGGAAACATATATTGATTCTGCCGAAATATATTTTAAAATCGGGCAGGCACATTATTATAAAGGTGATTTGGATAAGGCGATAAATTATTTTGATTCCGCAATAGAAAAAGACCCTAAGCTTGCAAAAGCATACTATCTGCTGGCTGAAACTTACACTAAAAAAGCAAGATTTCTGGAAGCGGCAATGAATGCCCAAAAAGCAATTAAACACAGCCCGTTTTCAAACTCTTGCGCGCATTTTTTATTGTCAAATCTTTTCAGTGTGTCTTCGGTTAAATCACCTAAAATGTGGTTTAAATCCAAGTTTGAGTATATTCTTTCGCTATTAACACTGCCTTTTGATACAAGAGCACTTAAAAATGTCTGCAAAACTCTTTCATATTTAAAGTTTATTCCAACCTGGATTAAGGGGATTTGGCTTGTAAATTCAAAGGGTGTGGAAGATGCTATTCAGGTTTATATTGATGCTATAGACAAAGCTCCCGGATTTGTACCTCTGTACGGGCTTTTGGGAGATATATATTGTTCGCTCGGCCGGTTTGAAGATGCAATAACTGAATATAAAATGGCAATCTGGCTTGATTCTTTAAATGTTCCGGCATACAGGCACCTTGCATCTGCATATGAAGAACTTGGCGACTACGACAATGCCGTAGAAGTTTACCAAAAACTTGTTAAAATTATGCCAAACATGCCGGATGTTCATTCTAACCTTGCAAATATTTTGTTCATCAAAGGTGATATCGACGGAGCAATTTCTCATTTTCAAACAGCAGTTACGCTGAACCCTAAAAAAGAGTGGACAAGCGTTATTAATCAAACTTTGGGTTTTGTTTACCAGGAAACGAAAAGAGATTTGGACGCTGCGATTACTTCATATCAGAGTGCGTACTTGCAGACTCCGCAGGATATTGATATTTATATAAACCTCGGCAGCGCTTTTTATGATAAAGAAGATTTTAACAATGCGCTTGCAGTTTACCGAAACGCTCTTGATCTTCAGCCGAAAAATGCAAAAATCCATTGTAATTTAGGCTTTTTATACTGGGGTAAAGGGGATTTGGACGAAGCAATAAAAGAGTATGAACTTGCTATAGAATACGATGAAAATTACGACATTGCTTACAACAACCTTGGTGTAATCTATCTTGACGATTTGGGCAGAGTGCAGAAGGCTATAGAATTGTTCAAAAAATCAATTGAATGCAACCCAAACTATGCGCTTGCACAATTCAATCTTGCAAGAGCCATAACCATCACCGGCGACAAAATTGAGGCTGCAAAACTGTATCAGAATGCCCAAAATATTAATAATGTCACCAACGAAATTGACCCGCAGGACATTATTGATAAGATTAATGCATTGTTTAATTAATTTATTTTTTACCTATAAATCTTGTTTCCGATTTGAACCTGTTTTACATACATAACTTCACACGCGCCTGAACCGCGGCTTGTCGGGTCTGTGTCTGTTCTGGAAAGACTTGTTTTTGCTACAAGCTTTGTTTTGTCTGTGTATATATCCACCAGATAACCATCAAGCTTTACGGTATCTCCCGTTTTAACCGAACTTAACGCCCTCATAACGTTTGCCGTTGCCGGTATCAGATGTGAGTGCGAAATATGCGAACTTACATAACTTAAACTCCAAGGAGATTTTCTTAAGTCTTTTGTATACCAGCTTAGCCTTCTTGCTTCGCCGAGAGTTTTCTTTGATTTTATTTTCCAATGCTTATGCAAAAGTTTAGGGTCTTTGCTCAAATCTCCCCAGACAATTCCTAAATCTACAAGACAAATATCATCAAAATCATTTCTCATAATATCTCTGAACCAGAAGTTTGTGTTTTTGGCTACAACAACCCCTGCAAGAGTGTATTCAGCCTGAAGGTTAAGTACAAATTTTTTCTTTTCTCCGTTTACTTTAACATACTCTTTTTTGTCCAGATTGTTTTGTATAGGTTCACTAAATGTATCAATCGGCGCGGACGTGGTTGACGTTACCTTCGGGAAACTGTATTCAAACCACAATCCTAAATCTGTCACAAGCGAACAAATTACAATAATAACTATTGTAAAAAAACACACTCCGCCAATTAAGTTAAAAATTTTATTTCCCATTACATTACTTTTTCGTTTTCTACTTCCATTTTAACAGGCAGAACAAATCCGAAAGTGGAACCCTCCCCTACAGCGGATTTTACATATACTCTGCCCTGGTGATACTTTTCAATTGTTGTTTTTACCAGATGGAGGCCAAGACCTGTTCCTTTTACTGTATGAGTATTGTTTTCAACCCTGTAAAACCTGTCAAAAATCTTCTTCTGATGCTCCGGTGCAATCCCGCAGCCATGATCCGTTACAGTAACCTCAACTTCATTCGTGTCTTTCAGATTGTGAATCCTAACCTCAATTGTAGAATTATCCGGAGAATATTTGATAGCATTTGACATAAAATTAGTGAGGGCACGTTCTATTCCGTTATAATTAAACATAAAATCAGGTATTTCGTCATCTTTATGGATAGATATCGTCAGATTATGTTCTTTTGCCAAAACTTCAACCTGATGAACACAGGTTTCTACAACTTCTACAATACTATTTAAGGCTTTTTCCATCGGCGCATTTGATTCCATCCTTGAAAAATCAAGAATATCATTAACCATGCCCTGCAGTCTTATGATTTCCTGGTTTATAGTTCCGATAAATTCTTTCTGGGTATCATAATCAAATTCGTTGCCGTAATTATACAATGTATCAATATAGCTCCGCAAAACCGTAACAGGGGTTCTTAATTCATGGGAAACATTTGAGATAAAGTTTGCCCTCATTTTATCCATTTCAGCTTCTTTGGTCATATCAATAAGAACAATAATATACCCCACATAATCCTTATTTCTGGTAAACATTGGCGATATTATTGCTTTTATAACTTTATTGTCTACATTGATATTAAACTCAATCGGCTTTTTCTCGATTATATCAAGCGGAGTGTCCTTAAATTGTTCTATTTTATCTTTGAAACAATAATTCTCGGATGTATCTATATAATTTTGAATTTTGGTATTTAAAAGCTGTTCTTCCGTAACCTCAAGAAGAGTTTGTGCGTGATTGTTTATAAGGACAACAGTATCATCTTCATCACAAACAACAACGCCGTTTGCAATACTCATCAATACAGATTCAAACTTGTTCCTTTCAAGCATAATCGTATCAATATTCTGCTCTTCATATAAATGCAGCCTGTTTGACATATCATTAAAAGCTTTAAACAAATCTTCAACTTCAGCGCTTACATCTTTACTTTCTATCTTGTATCCGAATTCTCCGGTTGATATTTTGCGGACACCGTTTTGCAAAATCCTTAATTCTCTTGTAATAAGGTATGTATTAATCAGAATTACGAATGCAAAAACCAGCCATGCAACTGCAAATACAAATAACAGCGAAGCTCTTGTAGTAGAAGTTATTTGCGAAATTGTTTTTCCGGATAACCCGACAGTAACAGAGCCGTAATTATTTTTATCTGATGGAATTATAAGAGGCGAACTTACTGTAATACTTGGTTTTAAATCAAGTGCAAAATCTGATTCTTTTGTTGAATATATAAGTCCGCCGTTTTTATCCCTGAATTCTATTAGGACAATATCGCTATGACCCATCAAAAGGGCATTTGAGCGGGCTCTTAGTGTCGTTTTTATACTATCCTGCGGAAGTTTTTTTATTAGTTCAACACTTTCAATCGCAAGAGTTTTTGAAATAATTTGCCCAAAATTCTGGTATCCTTCCGTGAGATTTTTTTGAATATTAAATATTGCAAATATAGCAATTGCAATAATCAAAATAGTACTCAATAATAACCCGGAAATAATCAGCCTGTTTTGAGCCGTCAAACTAACCTTATCACTCATACCGGTATTATCGCATTTATATGTAATCCAGTCAAGGTGTATAAATAGGTATGTATCGCAAATTCCATCAAAAATATTTAAACCGCGTCATACTTACAAAATTGCGTCATTCTGAGGGCTTTAGCCCGATGAATCTAATATTAAAAAAACTCTCCATCCAAATCTTCCCCAAGCAGGGGAAGGAGTTTATGCGCTGCGTTGTATTTAGCTGTGCTTAACTTCGCTGCGGCGGTTTGCTTGTAAGAATGACCGACAGCGGTTCCTTTTGGGTGGAATTTCTATATAAGTCCAAAACAATTCAGTAATGCGCTGTAATTATTAAATATCCAGACTTGGGTCGTATTCTTCCTCTTCTGTTTTTTCCTTTAAAATATTTTCATATTTTTCAAGGGTCTTTAATAACGGCGCCATTTCGCTGTTTAAGTTGTTTCTGTTTATAATCGTATCTTCCGGATGATCCTTATTATCCTGGACTATTTCCAAATCCATTTTTGCCTGTACGGCATGTCTTAGAATTTCAGGCAGGTTTAGGGCTGTCGGATTATCACTTTCCAGATTTTTATAATATGTATCCTCATAGTTTTTGTTTAACCGGAGTTTCCAATTGTCTTTTAACTCTTTACCGCCCATATTATATGTTTGGCTGATACCGAAAAAGTCTGCAAAGGATATTTGGATATTTTTGGATGTTGTAAACAGTTCTATAAACTTTGCTTTAACCTGTTCCATCGGATCTTTGATTATTTTCTGTTTAAACTCTTCACGTTCTTTTACTCTTTCCGGATCACAGTTTAAGTATCCTGCAAGGTAATCAATATTCCAGGCATTATGATTTCTTACCCAGTCTTTTTGTATCATTTTTACTGCAGGTTCGGAGTCGTGTGAGCCTACCAATGCTGTGTTATCTCTCGGGGAACGCTCTCCTCTTGACCATTCAAGCTGTGTTATTCCGGGCAGTTTTAATTTGCCGTAATATATCTTGTTAAATGTATCCGTGCCTGTTCCGAGGTTTTCCCAGACTGCTGTATTCGGGTCAAGCTTATGCCGTTTTAATATCGGCAGGAGAATTTTTTCTAAAATTTTCTGGTAATTACCATTTGGATCAAGGTTTGGAATTTGTGAGATATTGTTTGCATAAAATCTCCCTCTGTCCAGGTACCCGTTTGAAATGAAAACAGAACTCTTTTTATAAATATAAGGATCTACTAAACCCAAAGCATGGTCGATTCTTATATTCTCTCCGGTTTCAAATGAAGATTCGATTTTTTTCTCAAGAAGTTTGCCGGCCGGGCCTAAAGAGCCATCTTCATTAAATAATTTATTCGGATCCAGTACCGGAATTTCCCATAATTGCGGGCCGTTTCCTTTACCGCCGTTAGGGCAGCCTAGTTTGTAGTCAGGTAAAAATACATCTCTGTATATCCATTCTTCACTCGGGGAGAAGCCTACCAACAAATCATTTATATATTTAAAATGCTCTTTTGAACGCAGTTCTTTATTCTCTTTTATTTGTTTGTCGGCTATAAATTGCCCGAAGATGAAGGCGTTTATTTCATCTCCTGAACGGGAAAGCAGGTGGTTAAATCTTTCTATTGCCTCCGGATCGCGTTGTTTAAGCCGTGATATGAGGTTTCTGTCGACTTCTTTTTCCCAGACACTTGTATCCATTGTTCCGTAAGTATGTGTCAAAAGCTGGAACAATGCTTCTTCCAATGCTTCTGTACCTTTTGCCTTTTTAAATTCGGCATATTCTCTGTTCAAGTCCTTAGCCTGCAAGTTTCCCAAAAGAACCAGTTGTTTAAAGTTATGATAAGCCTCTTTTAATGCTATATCATATATTTCAAAAGCTTCAAAAAATTCCGAATAGCTGTAATTCATTTCAGTTACAGGTGTTGGTATAATAAGTTTATTAAATGTACGTTTTGATAATATATTACAGTATTTATCTGTTGTTAATTCATTCAAATCAATAAATAAGTGGTTTTTTGCAAAAACCGTTCCCGAATACGGAGATATTGAACCTCGGGTTACTTCACCGTTTGGCCCAAGCTGGTTGGCATTAAAACCATGAAGCTTTTCAAATTTTATAATATCCAAAGCATCTTTTGAAAATGGTGAACCTATCCCTGTATTGTATTTCCCTTCAGGATAACAAGAGCCATGGAGAATCATTGACATATTCTCAATCCCAAGATACTCTTTGGCCTCATTTATTGCCGAATTATATTCGGCTTTTTCATTTTCCCGCAGACGCCGCGTAAAATTTGGTCTGTAATTGTATGAATTAATTTTTCCTACTAGCATGTCTATTCTAAACCCCAAACAAAATTTTTTTTGCTATATGTTCGCAATAATTTCTATTTGATAATTGCAGCCAATTTCCTCCCTGGAAAGTACGGTTATATCATTTAAGTAATTAGATAATAACGTAAACAACAGATGCCTGTATTCAAGCGGCACAAGTAATTTGGGGCTGTCTATGTTGTGCTGTGCAGCCTTTTTGGCAATTTTATTGGCGAGTTTTTCTGCAAATTCACCATCTACTTTTACTATAAAGTCTTCATCTTCATCAAAACTCGGAATCAGTTCATCAACTGTTTTATCCGATACTTCAAAAACACTTATAATTCCATCCTGGTTTACATGCTGTTTAACTATCTGACGTGAAAGTGCAAGGCGTAATTTTTTTAATAAATCAGATTTTGGACAGTCGTCAGCATAATCATTAAGTTTTTCAAAAATATAAATAATATTCTTAATGGATACACGTTCTTTAATCAGTCCTGTCAATATAAATTTTAAATCTGAAGGTGACACAAAATCAGGAACTATATTTTCAAATAAAAAAGGATTACTTTCTTCTACGATATTGATGTATTTATCTACATCAGCATAGTCCAGCAAGTCTTCTACATATTTTACAGTCAGAAATTCAAGCAGCCTTGATATATATTCAGCTCCGGAAAGTCCTTTTTCCCAATAATCTTTAGTACGGGAGTTTTCCAGCCATATTATTTTTTTACCGGAAATTAAATCTATATCTGTTATGGAATTTTTTGGCTTTTTGTCAAGGTGGAGTTCATCCGCGAAAAACATGGAATATCCCGGATAAGCATATCCTCTGTATACTTCAAGCCCGCGAATTTTTATTGAAAATTCACATGGGTTAAGACTTTCGTCATCTTTAAAAATAATTTTCGGAATTACATAACCAAGTTCATCAGTTAGTTTTAGTCTTGTTTTTACTGTTGCCGCTACCAAATCTTCCTGTGGCAGAACCTTTTCCGGACTCACGTAATCCAGCAGTTCTTCACTCAGATTTATCGTTAATTTGTCTTCGTGCAGTCTTGAATACATAACGTCCGGCGATGTTGCCTTGGTTAGCTGATGTTTTAATTCTTCAAGCTCTTTTAGACCTGCTGAAATTTTATCATTAAGCTTTTTCCTGCCGACAGAAGCCGGAGCTTCAGAATCAAGTTCAGTTTTGATTTTGGCAATTCTTTTTTGCTGTGATACTATTTTTGCCTGAATATCCACACAAATTTCGTAAGGGTTCATCTGCGGTGATAGCATTTTTTCCATTTGACTTTTGAAAGATGATATATTAATGATGTCAGAACTATCGCTTTCATCGGTGTTTTTAAGTTCAGACATAAATATGCAGTTGTATTTAAATCCGTCATCTGTTTCTATTTCATTCATGCTGTACAATTCCCAGCCGTTCATGGACATTTCATTCAAAAGATTTTGTAATTCTTGAACATTTTCGCTTGAGCAGGTTTTGATTATATACTGCATCCTGTTATTTTTAAACATACTGATATCCCTTACTTATTTTATTATTGTATAAATTTGCTTTTGGACTGCAGGTTCTTCACTTACAAATTCATAAGCTTCATTGCAATATTTTTTGCAATCCTCTGTTTTCATTTCATCATTTGAATAAATTGTGTACAAAGTATCTCCAATATTTACCTTTTCGCCTGTTTTTTTATTCAAATATACTCCTACGCTGTAATCTATTGAGTCTGTTTTCTTTTCCCGCCCGGCACCAAGAAGTTTACAGCCATACGCAATTTTATATGCATCAATCTTTTTTACATATCCTTCGGTTTCTGATTTAACTTCAACTTTATATTTTGCTTCCGGGAGTTTTGAATAATCCTCTATAACTTCTGCATTCCCGCCTTGAGCTTCAATTAATTCCTTGAATTTTTCAATGGCCTTGCCGGAATGTATAATTTCTTGTAAATAATTTCTGGCTGTAGTTTCATCTATTATTTTGCCGGTTTGAGCCAAGGCTATTACCCCAAAATCATAAGTGAGTTCTGCGATATCACCGGTTACGATATTCCCTTTTAAAAACTCTATAGATTCAATAATTTCCAAAGCATTCCCGACTGCCCTTCCCAAAGGTTCTTCCATTGAAGTTACGACAGCCGTTATTGATTTGTTAAGTCTTTTACCTATATTAACCATCAGTGACGCAAGTTTTTCTGCATCCTGCGGGGTTTTCATAAATGCTCCGGAACCGTATTTCACATCAAGTATAATATTGTCAGCACCTGATGCAATTTTTTTTGAAACAACGGAAGATGCTATTAACGGTACTGAATCTATTGTTGCGGTTACATCTCTGAGTGCATACAGCATGCCATCTGCAGGTGTTAAATTTTGTGTCTGCTGACCTATTGCAACACCGATTTTTTCTACCTGATTATGCATGTCTTCAATTGACAAAGATGTTGAAAATCCGGGTATAGATTCAAGTTTATCTATTGTTCCGCCGGTATGTCCCAGACCCTTCCCTGAAAGTTTTGCCACTGGTATTCCTGCTGCTGCAAGGAGCGGGATTAAGGTTATTGTAACTTTATCACCAACGCCGCCTGTTGAATGCTTGTCAATAAGTTTTTTTGACAGAGCCCCAAAGTGAATAATTTCCCCGGAATTTATAATGGCTTCAGTAAGATTTGCCGTTTCTTCCTCATCCATTCCGCGGAACCATACCGCCATAAGCCAGGCACTTGCCTGATAATCAGGCATTACATTATTTGCTAAAGAAGAAATAAAATAATTTATTTCTTCTTTAGACAATGCTTTGCCTTGCTTTTTTTTATCGATAATATCGACTATTCGCATCTATTGTACACCGCCGGTTTTTAGTTTTTGAATAACTAAATCTGTAATATCTACTCCGCCAACAAATATTACCCTGAAATCAACTATTGCATCTAAATGCTGTTCTACAAGCACCTTTTTCGCTGCAGCCTGAATATTATTGAAGATAAGTTCTTCTTTTTGGCTTCTTAATTTAGCGTATGCATCCTGTTTTGCATCCAATTCTCTGGCTGTTGCTTCTTCAAAGTTCTGTTTCTTTAAAGGTGTATCAAGAGCTTTGTATTGTTTTTCTTTATCTACCATAAACTGCTGGAGTTCCAAAGCCTTTGCGTCAACTTCTTTGATTGCCTGCTGTGCTAACGGATAACCTGCCTGAACTTTTTGGTAATCAATGTATCCGATTCCGGCAGCATTTGCCTGATTTGCGCAAGATAACAATAACCCGCATCCTAATACTGCCATTGCTAATTTGAAATTTTTCATGAAAACCTCCTGTATTCTGTATTTATAAAATTTATTCATTATTAATATAATAAATCACCTACACCAAAAGTAAAGTAACCGTTTTCAGCACCATGTTCCCCAACCGGTGTGAACGGAATACCGTAATCAATTGATAACGGCCCCATGCCCGGAATATACAGCTTTAACCCGACACCGGCAGATACTGCATAAAGCGGTCTGTCGTATAATGTTGAAGACAGAGTCGGATCAAAGATTTTACCTGCATCAACGAATGCTGTTAATCTTATGTTATTAAGAAACGGAACTTTTCTTGCTAACTTTGTCCTGTCTAAGAACGGAATAGGCGTTGCAAATTCAACAGAACCCATTACAAATGCATCACCTGTACCTACACCGCTCATTTTAAAGCCGCGTACAGAGTATGGGCCGCCTAAACGGTATGCCATAACTTCAGGCATGTCGTCCCCGTGAATTCTGCCGCCTGCACGTGCCATAAATGACAAGGATGATTTTTTACCGACAGGAACATAATGTTTGATGG
>CALUUU010000052.1 GCA_944324035.1 Candidatus Gastranaerophilales bacterium | reverse complement strand
AAAAAGAAAAAGTGAACATATAAAATTATATAACTTATCTATATTGACGATTGATGTACATAACATTGGGCATGTAACTAATTGCTTGACATGTACAGCAATGACGCAAAGTGTCATCCCGGCTAATAAAACTGTCATTCTGAGGCTGAAAGCCGAAGAATCTCGTTTTTTATGGGATACTTCGGGCTAAAGCCCTCAGTATGACAGCAGTACAACTAAGGACAACGCAGCACTGCAAGCTTTTGCGTGTTTTCTCTTTCTTTGGCTATGTAAAAGTCGCTGCGCAACGCAAAACATTTAATTATTACAATATCTTAATAAATAATAGCATAAAGCAGCTTTTCTCTGATATGATATCATTGTTAGGAACATTATAGTGCATATCTCAGCTATCAATTATTATTTACCATATACCCAGCATAATGCTGAAATCCCGCAAAACAGGACACAAGTTATTAGCCAGCCTCTTAAACTGCACCAAGATATGTTCGTCAAAACTTCAAAAGTATCATTTACTGCAAACACATCTGCAGGCGCCCCGTTAAAAAAATTAAGAAATATTCCGTGTCCGTATTATGGCGGCTTGATGATATCAGGTTCGCAAATTTTTAAGATAGAACAGCGGCTCAACCAGTGCAATACCGCGGCAAAAGCAGTAAAAGTTCTTTCCAAATACACAGACTACATGCAGCGTACAGAAAGAAAAATGTACGAGCGATTTAAAGTATACGCAAAAGTCAACCCAAACAACACATTCCCGGACTATTTAAAAGAAGTATATGACGAAAGTCTAATGAAATTAAAACTTGAAGAATTTGCGGTTTTAGATGATGTTGATATGATATCAAGAGGGCTGTCAGCAAAGACAGCTCTTGCATTAAGACATAAAACAACACGCTGCCGCGAGGTTATTCTTGCAAACAATCAACAGGATACATTTAAAAGACGTATTCTTCTAAACTCTCTTGATGAAATAACTCCTAAAGAAGAAGAAAAGGGGATTTTTGAAAAACTTAAAGACAGAGCAATTTATCTTCCTGCTTCCGGCACAAGCGAAAATGCATTTGTTGTAAAATACGCAAACCGCTCCCATGAAGAAATTGCAAAACGTATTGTAAGAGCATCAGTTGCGTCAATTGAACATATAAAACCTGATTCTCTTGGCGGAGAAAATATCTTGAGCAACTTTATCTTAGCCTCAACAAACGCAAACAGTTACCGTTCAAATATGCCGCTTGCAAAATATATTGAAAGATTTCCGGATATCCCCCAAAACTGCCAGGCATATATAGATAAAATCATTTATTCTATTCACCGCGGGAAACTAAAAGGCAACGAAACTTATCCCTATGATGTCAAAAAAACTTTAGAAACAGAATCAGACGGCAAAATAATTTTAGATTTATCAAAGTATAAATATACTTATGAAGAAGCAGTTGAAGCTATGAATAAATACAGAAACAGATACAAAAAAGCCGGCTGAAAAATTCAACCGGCTTTTTAAATGATTTATAATTTTGTTAAAAATTATAATTTAGAAGCAACCATCAAAGTAGTTTCAGCTAATCTTGTAGAATAACCCATTTCGTTATCATACCAAGAAATAATCTTAACTTGGTTTCCACCCATTACACGAGTTAATAGAGCATCAACAGTTGATGATTGAGAAGTACCTACATAGTCTGAAGAAACTAATGGTTCTTCTGTGTAACAAAGAACATGTCCGTCAGCACCAGCTTTTAATGCAGCGTTAACTTCTTCAACAGTTACGTCTTTAGCAACTTCAAATACAACATCAACTAAAGAAACATCCGGGGTAGGAACTCTCATAGCGAAACCGTCCAATTTTCCTTTTAATTGAGGTAATACAAGAGCTACAGCTTTAGCAGCACCTGTTTTTGTAGGAACAATGTTCAAAGCACCAGCTCTTGCACGACGAGGATCTTTGTGACCAGCATCCAAAATTCTTTGGTCACCAGTGTAAGAGTGAACTGTTGTCATCAAACCTTTAACGATACCGAATTTTTCATCGATAACTTTAGCTACAGGAGCCAAGCAGTTAGTTGTACAAGATGCCATAGAAATTACGTTATGTTTAGCCGGATCATATTCTTTATCGTTTACACCTAAAACAATTGTAATATCTTCGTTTGTAGCAGGAGCTGAGATGATAACTTTCTTAGCGCCGGCATCAATGTGAGCGTGAGCCTTAGTTGCATCTGTAAAGAAACCAGTTGATTCAACTACAACATCAACATTCAATTCTTTCCAAGGTAATTGAGCAGGATCTTTTTCTGCGAAGAATTTAATCTTCTTACCATTTACAATGATACCTTCATCATAAGCTTCTACTGTACCATCAAATTTACCCATTACAGAGTCATATTTGAAAAGTCTTGCAGCATCAGCCGGTTTCAAACCAGGGTCATTGATTGCTACATAATTAATTTTGTCAAAAATACCTTCTCTGATAGCAGCGCGTAGAGTATTTCTACCGATTCTACCAAAACCATTAATTGCTACATTTACCATAAGTTTTTACTCCTTCTTATTCTGTAAATCTTATTTAACATGACTTTTATATCACCAAAAAAAAAACTAATCAAGTGGGGAACACGCTTTCAATTGTTAAGAAAAAGTTAATTCTTTTGAACACTTGCAAGTTTCAACAGATTGTGCAATGCTAAACAACATAAAGGGATAAACAGCAATGAAAATTTCAAAAATCACAGTCAATCCGTATTTTGGAACAAATCCACAAGCAGCAGCCCAAAAGCATTCTTTCTTAGATGAAATTCATGAACGGACAAAAAATTCTTCTGATATGACAGATACAATAGTAGTTCCCAGAACTATTTTCAAAGGCTATCTGGGAATTATGACCGGCACAACTCTTGTAACGCTCGGCGGCTTGATAACCAAACATGCCAAAACAAAAGCAGCACTAATGACCGCCGGATTATTAACATCGCTTTACGGCACCTGGGCATTTGTAAGACCTTTTATCTTAAAAGACGCTCCGGGGGTTGAACATACAAAACAAGGCTAATCCGTAATAATATAATCCACGGGAACATCAAAATCCTCATGCGGAATTTTCTCATATAAGAATTTGCGGCATACCGGAACTAATGTTCTTATACCGGGATTTTTGCTAAGGAATTTATCGTAAAATCCGCCGCCGTATCCAAGACGGTAATTATCCTTATCAACAGCAAGTGCAGGCACTATAATCAAATCCAAAACTTCGGCAGAAACAGGTTCTGAGCATGGTTCATAAATGTTTAAACCTGACTTTTCAAACTTTTCGCTATAAGGACATACCAGCAAATTTTCCCCGTCAACCTTTGGAAAATAAAATTTCTTATCCTCTTTTAAAAGTTCAAGCAGATTAATCTCATATTTAAGCGGATAATACAGCATAACATTTGAGGCCTCTTTAAACGCAGGATGCATTTTAATTTTTTCAGCAAGGATTTTACTGACACCTGCAATATCAAAATTTTTTCTTAAACTCTTAATTTCAGTCCTTAAGGCGGTTTTATTTTCCATAAATTTATTATATAATAACCTCAATGGAAAATAAATGTTCTAACAATCTTATAAACCCTAACTGGGGGAAACACGGGTATATCCAGGTTTACACCGGAGATGGCAAAGGGAAAACTACCGCCTCTCTGGGGCTTGCGATGCGGGCACTCGGACGCTGCTGGAAAGTTCTCATTATAATGTTCACCAAAGGCGGAGATGATTACGGAGAGCTGTATTCATTCAGAAACCTGTCGCCTGAAATTGCTGAAAATCTTACAATTATTCAGGCAGGACTAGATAGAATAGTGTATGCCGACAATAAATCCGAAGAAGATGCAAAAGCCATCCAAAAGGGTTGGGAATATGCGAAAAAAGCAATTAAAAATGACGAGTATAATTTAATAATCCTGGATGAAGCCAATATTGCTATTGATTTAGGTTTTATTGATTTGAATGAAATGCTTGAAGTCCTGAAAAACAAACCGGAAGAAATGGAAATCGTTTTAACCGGACGCAACGCAAAACAGGAAATAATTGATATCGCACACTTAGTTTCTGAAATTCAGCCGCGCAAACATTATTGGGATACCGGCGTTGAAGCAAGAAAAGGTATTGAGTACTAAAACTATACTTGATATATAATAACATTTCCATTATAATATTGAGTATGAAGAGAGTAATATTAACATTATTGGGCTTAGCTGTAATATCAAACCTTGCCATGCCGGCACAGGCAGGCTTTATTTCTGACAGCAGAGCGAAAATTAAACAAATAAGAATAGAGAAAAATTATTACAAAGAAATAGAAAACGTATTTAAAAAGCAGGATGAATATGTTGCCAAATACGATGTTGAAGGGTTAAAAACACTTTACGGCGATAATTTCATTAATAACGACGGTTATAATAAAGAAGTATATTTCAGCCTTGTCAAAGAAACCTGGGAAACATATCCTGATATCACTTATACTACCCATATAAAAGATATCAAAGTAAACGGTCAATATGCTACTGTCGATACATATGAGACCGCTGTTGCAACAACAAGCGAAGATGTTGATCTTATCGACGCGGTCGGAGAACTAAATTCTGCATCAAACTGCAGATATCATTTGGAAAAACTTTCAGACAAATGGGTTATTACCGGCGAAGATGTATTGGATGAATATTCAACCCTGAAATACGGTGATGCAAGGTTTGTCAAAATGGATTTCATATCACCATCAATGGTAAGTGCAGGCGCACCATACACTGCAACATTAAAGATTGACCTGCCGGCTGATGAAATTGTTATCGCCTCAATTAACCAGGAAAAAATCGTTAACCCGGCGCCAAGACCTGAAGAAAAATTCAGGAGGTTGCCGGAAGAACAGATTTTAGAGAGAATGTTCACTGCAAATTCCGACAATCTGAATGAATACAATGTGGCTTCTGTAGGAATTACAAAGGCTGAGCCTGTTTCAGAAGATAATGTCAGGGTATACATGAACGGTCTGGCGTTTATTATGACAAGAATTAACGTTGTTCCAAAAAACAATTTTGCAAAAGTCGGAGAAAAAGATAATGAACAATAAACTCAGCAAAATAATCTACTTTATAGTTTGTTTTGTATTTTTTCTGATTTCGGATTTATATCTGTCAAAACTTCTTTATCAAAATATCACCCGGGGCTTTGCTTTTTCAAGTAAAGTTTTGGCGCTTACATATGTAAAAAATACAGGGGCAGCATTTAATATTTTACCGAACGCAAGGGAATTTTTAATTATTCTGTCAGTTGTCGTTATTACTCTTTTGATTTTGTATGTTATAAGACATCTTAAATCAATCTGGATGAAAGAGATTTTCCTGATATCACTTTTATGTGCGGGAATTGCAGGCAACCTCCATGAACGTATTGTCTTTGGCTATGTAAGAGATTTTTTCGAATTAAAATTTATAAACTTTCCTGTATTTAATATTTCGGATATATTTATAACTATAGCAGTAATTGCTCTTGTTATAATAATTCTTGTAAAGAAAACAAAATAATGATTTATATTGCTGATTGTGATGATGAAGGAAAAAGACTTGATACCTGCCTGACGGAGGTATTAGAGAATATTTCGCGCTCAAAAATTCAAGAGCAGATAAAAAACGGAAATATTACGGTTAACGGCGGTATAAAAAAAGCTTCTTACCAGCTAAAAGAAGATGACAAAATAGAAATAACACCGGCTGTCACAGAAAAAATTAAAATAGAACCGGAAAACATTCCGCTTAATATTATCTATGAAGATGAAAATATGTGCGTTATAAATAAGCCTTCCGGAATGCTTACACACCCGACGAATATTGAAAAATCCGGAACCCTTGTTAATGCGCTTTTATATAAATTTAAAGAGAATTTATCTGATATAAACGGGCAATTCAGACGCGGAATACTGCACAGACTCGACAGAAACACATCAGGACTTTTGATGATTGCAAAAAATAATGCTGCTCACGAATTTTTGGCAAATCAAATTAAAGAGCATACAATTACAAAAAAATACAGGGCTATCGTAAAAGGGGTAATTGAAAAAGATGAAGAAACTATTGAGCTTCCTATAGGCAGAAATCCGAAACAACCGCACAAAATGGTGATTACCCCTGACGGTAAAGAAAGCAAAACCATATTGAAGGTTATCAAGCGTTTTAGGGAAGCAACGGCCGTTGAGCTGACGCTTATTACAGGAAGAACTCATCAAATAAGAGTTCACATGAGTTATATAAAACATCCTGTATATAATGACACTCTTTATGGTGCCGGAAAAGGGAAAGTCCAGACACAGGAACAGGTTTTGCAATCCTTCTATTTAAGGTTTACAAAACCGTTTTCTGATGAGATAATAACTCTTGAAATTCCTGCTGATGAAAAATACAATAAAGTACTAAAATATTTTGAAGGGAAAGAACAATGAAATTAATTTTACAAATAATATCTTTTATCGCGCTTTTTGCGGTTATTTACGTTGTAATCCTTAACGGCAGTGAAACTTTGACACTGCAATTATGGGCGCCGCGATACGATGAAGTTGCCCAGACAGTTTATCATACAACAAAAACTTTTAATCTGGCATTCTACACTTTAGGAGTTCTCGGAGTTGGATTGTTTGCCGGAGTATGCGCGGTGGTACCATTTTATCTGGCACAGACTGAACAGCTTTTTGCATATAAAAGAGAACTTGAAAAAAGTTCTGTTAAAACTGACAGCAGTACATCCCAGGTAAAAGTTTTGCAGGCAAAAGTAGAGGTTCTTGAAAAAGCTCTGAAAGATGCCTTGAATAACAGATATTAAAATAAAGCCGGAATTTTAAAAATTCCGGCTTTATAAATTTATTGGACTTTCTCACCGTCCGGATTGTATTTTTCAACAACTTCGTCTTGTTTTATGATACTTACATAACCATATTCACGAGACCCTATTTGGTGATTATGATATATTTCAGTTCCGTCTTTTAATCTATATAATCTTGAGCCTCCGTCACGGTATGTATCAACCTGTTCTAATTGTCCGTTAAAAAGTCCTCTTGTCACTGTTTCATAAATTTCCATACCTTCAGCATTTCCTATTCTGATATTGTTGCTGAGATATGTTAAAGCCTTTGTGAGCCCGGCTCCGGTAGTAACATCAAATTGAGCTACGCCCTGTTGAAGTTTGTCTAAAGTTTCGGCTTTTGCTTTTAACTTTGCAACTTCTTCAGCCTGCTGCTCGGCTCTGGTTTTGGTATTCTGGTAAACATTTTGAATTTCTTTATCTGTTGCCTGATAAATTCCGCCTGATTTGTCTGTTGTAATTTCATTATCCATCAGGAATACTTCTCTGTTTGATAAATTATCAGTCGACAAATCTGCATCCAAAAGTGTAAGCAATGTCTTTAATTCTTTTTCGCTGACATTTTTTGCATCCCCGTCAAGGTTTAAAATTGCATCAAATCTTTTTCTGCCTTCTGCATCAAGTTTTTTGTATGCCTTTTTAAATAAAGAATTCTTTTTCAATTCTTGTGCAGAAATGCTTGTATTGTCGCCAAGAATTTGGGTAGTCTGTTCTGACAGTTTCTGCTGATATTCTTTATCTCTGACAGCGTCCCCCATGCCGGCAAGTTTACCGTTTATGTACATTGGCATGACTAAATCTCCTTTCTCGTGTTTAAGCCACTACTATTTCTCTCATAACACTATAAAAAATTTTTGATACAGAAAATTGTTAAATAAAAAAATAACAAACTCATTTCGTAACATTTCTTTACATTAAAATATATGTGCACAACCTAAAAAGTAGTCGCTGATTATATTTAAAAGCATAGGCATAATCCAAACAAGAATTGCCGCTCCGAAAACAGGCTTGAACAAGAAACTTAACTGAAATACATTTACCTGCGGAGCTGTTTTTGAAATTACACCGAGTATAATATCCTGGCCAAGTGTTGCCAACAATACCGGTGACGCAATTTGCAGCCCCATATACAAAACATTTGATGTCATCTCAAGCAGGTAATTAAAATTTACAATTTTTGCAAGCGGCAGTGTTGTTGCAAAAAGAGGAAATATCTCAAAACTTCTCAGCAATGCTTTTATAAGCCAATAAACCCCGCCAAGCTCAATAAAAATCAAAAGCCCGAGTAATGAAAATAATTTAGTTAAAATAGAAACCTGTGAAGATGTAGTAGGATCAAGAACCATTGCAGAAGAAAGCCCCATCTGCATATTAATCATATCAGCCCCGGCATCAATAGCAATCAGGATTAATTGCGCCATATACCCTATCATAGCACCAACTGCAAAATTCAAAATTATAGAAAGAAGCATTGAATCCTGAGCGTTTTTAACTACAGGCACAGGCGGCTGGATAAGACAGGCTAATATAACGGTAAACATCAGAGCCAGCGCAATTTTTACCATGCCGGGAATTTCTTTTCTGTTGAACACCGGAGCAAAACGAAAAAAACCTATTATCCTCGAAAAAATATAAATTCCGGATAACAGAGATGCATTTAACTGCGGAAAAAGTTTTGCGAGTTCAACATAAAAAGCGTCCATTCACACTCCTATTGCTGCCTGTTTATTGTTCTTGCTTCCAGCAAATCCGGCTGCGGATTTGCCATTCTGTTAGATCGTATGTTTTTAATTCTTTCTGTTTTGTCAATATAAGGTACTTTGCCAGGGTTTTTCATAATATAATCAATGTCAGACTGGGTTTTAAATTTTTGCGGAGCGAGTTCGCCATATGTAGATGTATACCTGTTGTAATCCGCTGCCAGCACATAATTATCGTTTTTAGGAACAACATTAAAAGCAAGAGCCATCCCATCCGTAAATAAATTTGTCAACAATCTTATAAAACCAAATCCGCCAATTATGATTACAAGAAATACTCCTAAAATTTTCGGAGCAGCAGCAATTGTTTGTTCCTGAACCTGTGTTACAGCCTGCAAGATACCTACGACCAAACCGATAGCTGCCGCAACCAATACACACGGCATTGATATGGCAAGCATTATTAAAAAGCCTTGAGCAAGATATTCAGCTAATATTTCTACCATAATTTTAACCTCATCAGTTGAAACTTGTAACAAGCCCCTGCACAATCAAAGCCCAGCCGTCAACAGCAATAAATATCAAAAGCTTAAACGGCAGAGAAATAATTGTCGGCGACAACATAAACATACCTAACGCAAGCAATATATTTGCAATAACAAGGTCAAGTACAATAAACGGAACAAATATAACAAATCCGATTTCAAAAGCTGTTTTAAGTTCACTCATTATATAAGCAGGTGCAACTTCCCATATAGAAATTTCATCAGGATTTGCCGGAGCCTTTTTCTTTGTGAGCTGAATAAAAAACGCTAAATCAGACTCGCGAGTCTGCTTCATCATAAATTCTTTCAAAGGTTTTGAGCCCTCATCAATTGCCGCTATTATATTTTGATTTTGCTGATACGGAACACTTCCCATCTCATACATTTTCTGGAACGTCGGCCCCATAGTAAAAAAGGTCAAAATCATTGACAAACCGACAATAACGATAGCCGGCGGCACAGACTGCGTACCAAGTGCCGTTTTTAACATAGAAAATACAATTACAAACCTTAGAAAACTTGTCATACAGCAAAAAACCAGCGGTATCAGAGAAAATACCGTCATTACGATAAGAAGCTGTAATACAGGGTTTATATCTTTTAATACACTATCCATTTATATCCTCTATCCGTTTATTTTGTTAAGCATATTGCGTATAACTTTTTTGTTATTATTTTTCTTTTCTGAAAAATCAACAATAACAGGCAGTTCATCAACACTCTGTACATTTTTTCTGTGAAGAGCAGGCTTTTTAGGAGCTGCCGGTGTTTCTATGCCATACAATTCATCTAAACTGCGGGAAACTTCATTCTGTTCATTTTCCAAAACCTCAGTTTTAGAGTCAGCTAATTTTGCAATACAGGAAGTTTTGTCTATATCAGATGCAATAAGAAAGCGTTCTTCGCCTGCTCTGACAACATACAAATTCTTTCTTGGTCCCATAGGCATAGTTTCTTCAATTTCAAGAAAATTACTCTTTTTAAGCCCTAATGCGCCGTTTTGAGCAACTTTCTGGTATATCATTAAGGCAAAAAATATCAGCCCTAACATTGCCAATGTATATACTGCAAAATTTACTATATATCCGCCCATAAATTTCTCACTCCTTCATTATATTAAATGTCTTCATCTTCCAGTTCAAAATCGCTGTAATCAAATTCCTCATCACCGGCTCCGCCAGGTGCAGGCGCCTGAGCTTCTTCAGGATTTGGCTGCTGCATAGGCTCTGCTTCAGGAACTTCATCCTGAGCAGCCGGGGCTGCATTTTGAGGTCTGCTTATCTGTCCCGGATCCTGAATTCCTGCAGGAGCATCACCTTCTTTTTCCTGGTTAATACCCTGTATCTTAACGCCGTACCGGTCATTTACGATAACAAGTTCTCCATACCCTATTATTTTATTCTCGACCCGCAGAGTTACCTTATTATCATATAATGCAGCAACATCAACGACCAAGCCTTCCTCTATTTTCTTCAAATCTCCAAGAGAAATTTTTACAGGATTAATTTCAGCATACATATCAACTTCTATGCTGTCCCATAAATTTTTAGCTTCCGCATCGCCAGCCATCTCATTTCCTCCGTTAATTTCGTCAAATGGTAATTCTAAATCCATATTCGGATTTATCAATATTGTCTTAGTTTCATCTCTTATATATAGAGTTAAGTTTTGAAGATTACTGTCCTCCAAAACAACTAAATCTCCAGGTTCAAGCCCCTTAAGCTCTTTAACTGTAAATCTTGTTCTGCCGATAACAACATATGCATCAGTATGACAGTTATAAAAATCGCTGAATTCAAATTTATCTCCTGTAAACTGAACCTTTTGCGGGCTCAATCGTCCGTTAGGTACAGAGATAATAAACTGTCCGGCAGCCTTTGCCTCCTCATCTCTGATAATAAAAGTTAAATGAGTTATATCAAAGTTTGTTCTTACAAAATTTACAACAGGAGGCGGATCCAAGAATGAACTTACAATCTTAGACACATAATCATTAAAACCTGTTAAAACACGAGCCTCAAGATCCGTGAGTTTATTAATATCAAAAGGTCTTCCTGCTCTGCCCATACCCTTATTCAGCAGCAAAGAAACCGCCCCGGCTGACATCCTTAAAAACATATCATAAAATTTGTCAATTTTTACCTTTGTAACATAATAGGCATCTTTTCCCTGCATAAGGTTAATATTTCGGCTTACGCCGACAAGCTCACACCTCAATCCCTGCTGGAAAAATCCGTCGCTTGATTTTTGCAGGGCAAGCGGGAATAGCTTTTTAAACCAGTCATATTCCTCAAATAATACATCTGCTGTTTCTAGTTTTTCTTTCAGTTTTCCCAACTTACTATCCCTTTATAATCAAGTCTGTGAGTTATCCCCATAAATACAATAAATTATTTACATGTGTATAACATCAACCTTTTAATGTATTTTTTTCAAAAATCAAGTTAAAAATTGTATCAATTAAAGTATTTTTTTATTACACAAACCTCAAAAATTCATCCTAACATTTGAAAAGATTTTTGTTTTTGCTAAAATCAAAATTAAATAAGGAGAAAAAGATTATGGTTGAAATAAGACAAGAGTTTATAGAGCAGGCAAAAAGACTTGCCAGAAGTACGGAAGTTTTACCGGGAGGAATTGAAGAACTTGCAATAAAATTACAGCACTCGCACGACACAAATACCCCGCTCAGAGTGAAACTCGGGATGGATCCGACACGTCCTGACCTTCATTTGGGGCATACTGTTGTAATGAGAAAATTAAGAGAATTCCAAAAACTCGGCCATAAAATAGTTCTCATCGTAGGCGGAGCCACGGCAATGGTAGGCGATCCTTCCGGGAAATCCGAAACAAGACCGTCTTTAACAAAAGAACAGGTTGAAGAAAATGCTAAATCTTATTTCGAACAGATGTCTAAAGTTGTAGATGTCACAAAAGCGGAAGAAACAAACAATGCGG
>CALUUU010000051.1 GCA_944324035.1 Candidatus Gastranaerophilales bacterium | reverse complement strand
AAATCAACGCCGTTTGCATTTGTCCGCGTAAGATTTAACATCCCGTCCGGATTTAAGCACGGAATAAACAACAGATTTGAAGAATTTCTTTTCAAATATTCTTTTATCAGAAAATCGCCCTGCGGTTCATCGCCATGAAACACCCCGATTACAAGGATTTTTGCATATTCCCCACCGCCGGCAAGGAGTTCAACATTATTACCGAGTTTAGTTTTTACGGATTTTAAAACTTTTGGCATCTATTCCTCAAACAAAGCGTTAATAAAATCTTCCGCATTAAAAGCTTTCAAATCTTCCATCTTCTCGCCAACACCGATAAGTTTTACCGGAAGTTTCATTTCTTTTGCTACAGCAAGCACTATTGCGCCCTTTGCAGAACCGTCAAGTTTTGTAAGAGCTACCGAGGTAAGATTAACCGCATCTAAAAATACTTTTGCCTGCTGTAAACCGTTCTGTCCGGTGTTTGCATCAAGCACAAGAATACTTTCTTTTAAACTTTCCCCGGCGTTCTTGTCTATAACACCCTTTATCTTTGAAAGCTCTTCCATTAAATTAAACTTGTTCTGCAAACGGCCTGCCGTATCAACAAGAAGAACGTTATAATTTTCTTTCTTTGCTTTTTGAATTGCTTCATAAACAACTGATGCAGGATCAGCCTTGTCCCGGCGGACAATATCAGCTCCGGCGCGTTCTGACCAGATATTTAACTGTTCTTCCGCAGCAGCACGGAAGGTATCTCCGGCAGCTATTAGAACTTTTTTGCCTTCCTGCTTGAATTTATAAGCAAGCTTTGCAATAAGAGTAGTTTTTCCGACTCCGTTTACCCCTGCTATGAAATAAATATTTAAATTATTATCATCATAATTTAATTCATTAGAACCCGCAGCTTTTAAAGTATTCAAAAATTCATTTTTCAAATAGCTTTTTACTTCTGAAGGCTTAATTTTTGACTGGTTTCTCAGTTTATCTACAATTTCTGAGGCATACCCCACACCTAAATCCGCACTGATAAGCAAATCTTCCATATCTTCCAGAACAAATTCCGAAAATTCATTCTCGCCTTCAACTGACTCAACTACATTTCCGACCAAAGACTGGGCAGTATTTGCAACTGCTTTTTTTAAGTTATTAAAACCTTCCGAAAAGAATTTAAACATTAACTGATACCATATTCAACAATAATTTTTGCAAGAATTCCGTTAATAAATGAATAGCTGTCATCTGTTGAATATTTTTTAGCAAGTTCCAATGCCTCATCAACAACAACCTTCATAGGCGCATCTTTTATATAAAGAAGCTCTACTATTGCAATTCTTAAAATATCTTTATCCATTTTCACCAAACGCTGCAAGTTCCAGTTTTTAGCATGTTTTTGGATAAGATCATCTATTTCTTTATGATATTTTTGAAAATATTCGGCAATTTCAATTGCATAATCTTTCACATCGTTTTGTGAATCCAACGTTGTAAATTCTGCAATTTCGAGAGCCAAAAGAGCTTTTTCGGCAACATCAATCATTGAATCAATTTTAGCGGACATATCAGAGGTTAAAACCATCGGCACAGGAACATTTGAAACCTCAAGAGGTCTGTTCAAATTTGTTTCATGTTCAGCTTCATAGTCATCTATCTGGTTTTTCATTTCAACAAGTGCGCTGACTGACACTTTAAGTTCGTCACTTGCACTGCTTGTTAAAATTCTGACAGACTTTAATATAATATCTTGTAAATCTTCTTTAGAATATTTTGTTATCTTTTTATCGAACTGTGAAAATAGTATAAATGCTAATTCTCTTGCTGCTCTGCGCGCTTGCATAATCTTTCCTCTTTTACTATATTAATATGTAACTTATATATAGGAAAGGTTAGCACAAACATATTTTCAGAACAACATGTTCTATGACATTCCTAATCTTGCTTTTCTTCTTGCAATATCATCTGCCATATAGCTGAAATCAGGACGAGCAGCTGTCTTGCCTTTATTTATAGGATTTGTTGTAGTGGCAGTCGTTGCAGCCTGAGTCTGCTGTGTTCCTTTTTTGCCGGTTAAATCTTTGATTCCTCCGACAATTTCTTTACCAAGATCAGCTACCTCATCAAAAGTATCTTTGTTATTGTTATAAACATCTTTTGCTCCGTTAATAAAACCTTTCAGACCGCCTTTCTTTCCTGCAGCATTTGCGGCTGTATTTCCGGCAGCATTACCCGCTGCGTTTCCTGCGTTGGCAGCTGCATTACCTGTGTTGCCTGCGGCATTGCCTGCATTATCGGCAACGTTACTTGCGTTGCCGGCTGCATTACCGGCATTGCCGGCTACATTGCCTGTGTTACCTGCATTTGCTGCTGCATCACCTGTGGAAGCCATTGCATCTCCCGCAGCGCCTGATACATTTGAGCGAGCCTGGTCAATTTTAGCTTTTGTTGCATCTGCTGCAGCTTTTGTATCAGCTGCTATTTGAACACCGTTTTTAACCTGTTCATCAATTGCTTTGAACTGTTCTCCCATACTCTTCAAGCCTTTTGTAGCTGCGGCTGCAGTCTGAATTGCAGAACCAGCATTAGCAAGAGCTTTTGTTATATTGCCTTCTGCAAGAGCTGTCGCGGTTAATGTAACCTTAGCCGCTGCAGAACCGACTTTACCAACGTTTTCTGTTACGACACCGACTTTATTTACAACGCCGCCGGCTTTAACCAACGCTGCACCTGCTGCTGCGGTAAACGGATTTGAAGCCATTGCAGTACCGGTTGCAATCATTACTTTACCGGTTTTTTGGGTTATTGAACCGACATTTTGTACTGTTGTTGAAATATCATCAACTTTTTGTGCAAATTTTTCAATCTTGTTATTTGCAGTTTCGTTATTCTTTAATTCTACATTTTGTTTTTCATAATACTTAGCCTGCATTTTAACTGTGTTTGTCATTTTTGCCTGGCTTGTCTGCATTCTTGTAGATGCTTTTGACATTCTTGTAGAATAAGTTGACTGCGTATTATTCAAAGTATCTATTTTCTGATAAATCTCATCAAGTTTCTGATTATCATCATCAGTTAATGCGGTGCTGTTCTGTGACTGAGTTGGTGTTGAGCCTGCAAGATCTAATGAATAAGCACTGTTCTGACCTTGACCGGTCTTATCAATAATGGCATCCGCTTCACTTTGAAGCTGGGTCATCTGTTGTTGATTTTCTGCCATTTGCTGGCTCAACTGGTTAACTTCTTTTGAACTTGAATTGAATTCTTTTACTGTTGATTTATAATCTTTATTCAAGGATTTAACTGATTTTTGAATATCTTTTGTAGCTGTTTTGGCGTCTTTTGCCATGGCTTCAGCCTGCTCACCCTGAGCTTTTACTTCTTTAGTCTGGTTTTCACAGTCTTCTGCTGATTTTTCAGCTTCTGCGGCCTGTGCTTCGCCGCTTGCTACAGAAACTTCCTCCTGTTTATTCCCGTTCTTAATGGATACCTGCGAACCGTCTTCGTTCGCATTAATATTATTCGGATCCTGAGCTGCGTTTTCCAATGCTGTCATATTACTCAATTCAGCTTCGGAAGCTTCTTTTCTGACAAGAACTTCTCTTCTCATATCCAAATCAGCCGAAATATCCATGAACTCTTGTAACTTCTTAGAATCCGTACAGCCCTGCATATCTGTCCGCAATTGGCTATATGCACTATCGACATCTGCTGATGTTTTTAAATTTTCAATATTATCATAAAGTTTTTCAGGAGCACTTGCCGTTGTTGCGGCAGCATTTTTTACGCCCTGCTTAAATATATTATTTAAATCTAAATCGTAGTTATTTCCCTGAGTACCTGTTGTTCCGTTATTTGAGGTTGTGGAAGAAGTTTTAGCAGTAGAATTTTTGGAATTTACCATTATAGAGCTGTTCATATCCATACCGTCGGCTTTTTTATTACCGTCAGTCTTGGCAGTAGAACCTGTTCCCGCTTTGCTTTGCATTTGCTTAAGCTGTTCAGGAGTCAGTTTTTTAAAGAAATTAATACCGTTTGGACCGCTCATCTCTGCTCTCTTCTTTTGTACCTTATATATATAAAGTATATATATAGTCAATAATTGCAGGAAGGACTTAAATTGTTACATAAGTTAATAATTGCTAAAATTTAAAATTTCTGGTAATATTGGATGTGTATTTTAGTAATGAGGGAGAATAATAAATATGAAATTAATGGATGGGAAAAAAGGGATTATTTTTGGGGTTTCTAATACCCATGGTATTGCTTATGCCATCGCAAAACAGCTTTATGAAGCCGGTGCGGATATTGCATTCACATATGCAGGCGAAGCTATGGAAAAAAGAGTACGTCCTTTAGCTGAAGGAATGAACGCAAAATTAATTATGAGCTGTGATGTAACAAAAGAGGATGAAGTTGCAGCTGTATTTAAAGAATGTGAAAGAATTTACGGGAAACTGGATTTTGTTGTACATGCCGTTGCATTTGCAGCAAAAGAAGATTTACAAGGCAGATTTATTGATACATCCCGTGCAGGCTGGGATTTGGCAATGGGCGTAAGCGCATACTCTCTGATTTCACTATGTAAACACGCTGAACCTATTATGAATGAAGGCGGATCAATATTTGCTCTTACTTACCTTGGTTCTGAATATGTTGTTGCAAATTACAATGTAATGGGTGTTGCAAAAGCAGCATTAGAATCTTCTATGAGATATCTGGCCGCTGATCTCGGAAAGAAAAATGTCAGAGTTAACTGTATTTCTGCGGGTGCAGTTAAGACACTTGCTGCAAAAGGCATTTCAGGCTTTGACAAAATGCTTAAAGCTGCTATTGCTAAATCTCCTCTCCAAAGAAATGTTTCTTTGGAAGATGTCGGCAAAGCCGGTTTGTATTTAGCATCTGATCTGTCTACAGGAACAACAGGACAAATTCTTTATGTTGACTGCGGATGCCACGCGGTTTATGCTTCTTTGGAAGAAATGGAAATTATTTCAAATGCCATGACAGTACAACACAAAGAATAACAGTTGATTATATCATACGAAAAGACCTCACTATATAACTGTGAGGTCTTTGTTTTATATAAATAAATGCAGATTATTTACCAAATATCTTATTAACAAGTTCTAATATTTTATTAAAGTTATATTTATCGCCGGGAATTGATTCACTAAACGGTTCACTGTTTTTATCAGGAGTAAAAAATGCATTATCTCCAGTATACATTATATCGTAACCATCGGCTTCATTTGCGGGATCTTTATCAATGTAGACTGAAAATATTTCTCCCTGTTCTGTACGAACAACGGAAACTTTTCTGCCATCAGGAAGTGTCACAGTTTCAGATCCATCTTCTTCTTTTACAACTTCAAGCGGAGGATCTGCATAAGCAGCTTCTGCTAATGTTTTATTTGACTCTACAAACATTTGTTTTGTTTCTTCCGGAACTCCGTCCATTGAATTAACTATAGCATTTGCCTCTTCGTTAATTTTTGCCTGGCGCTGTTCAGGAGTCATTGTTTCTGCTCCTTCTGCCTGTCGGGCTCCGCTATCTGGTGCTTCTGCCTCATTCGCTGCGCCAGCTCCATCTGCAGCGCTTGCTCCCTCTGCTTCTTCAGTTTCGTCTGCAGCACCAGTTTCTTCAGCTTCTTCTGCGTTTTCGGTATTCTCCGCTTTTGGAAGCGTAATTTCTGTACCTTTAACAGGGTTTTTACCTTCATTAAGCGCCATTAGTTCACCCGTCCTGGTTTGAATTTCTTTCATTGTAGGAGTTTCATTGCCTTCTGCGGCAAGAGATTCTTTTGCTAATGCCCACCAGGTACTGTTTTTATCAAGAGTTTTGGTTTCTGTTTTACCTTCATATTTTGAAACATCAGCCCCGTCTGTTATAGCCTTATTATATTTTTCAATTTCACCTTTGCTGTCAACATTTAAGCCTTCTTTATTAACTTTATCTTCAATAGATTTTGGAATTATAACTTCTTTGCCGACAATAAACCATCCCTGCTTTGCTGCGGTCTTATTGGCTTCTGCAAAAGCTTCATATTCCGGAGTTCCCGGTTTAAAACCTAATCTTTCTGCTGTTTGTTTAAAAGATTCACCGTTTTTGGCATAAGATATCATCTCGCCTTTTGCATTTCGTTTTACTTCAGGTGTATTTTCTGACTCTTCAGCTTGAGCTGCATCCTCTTCAGCGTCTTCTGCTGCAGCTGCTTCTTCTGCGTCAGCTGCTTCTTCTGCCTCTTCAGTTTCGTCCGCACCTTCTGCGGCTGCCGCTGCACCGGCTTCATCCGCAGCATTAGTTCCGTCTGCCTCTTCTGCCTGGGCTGCTGCTTGTGTGCCATCTGCAGCTCCGGCTTCTTCTGTCGGAGCAGCAGAACCGCCGTTATTGGCAGCTTGTGCAGGATCTGCTCCGCCGCGTTCCTCGCTTACTTGTTCATTTTCCGCAGGATTTTCGTTTGGTAGAGCTTCTTCGGTTCTGTCAACAGGAGTATTTTCGGCAGAAGCAGGAGCTCCTTCTCCTAAAGCACTTTTTGCAACAGGAGCGTCTGTTTGAGATAATCTTGTAGCACTCAAATGCTCGCTGCCGTTTACCACAACCATTTTATTAATCACATCAAATCCGTTACCGTCATATTCATATCGGATTTCATCAGCAAGACCGTTGCCTTTATCTGTTACAACCTTTACTAGTCTTTTTAAACCATCGTAATACTGTGTTACGGCGCCTCTTGTCCGTATCTCATAAGTATTCCCGTTTTCATCTTTTCCAAATGTAGTTTTCCACTGTGTAGGGTCAGATGACTGCTGAGCCTGACTATCTCTGTGGGCTTTTATTTCAGCTTCGGTTATAACCCCATCCTTAGTACCAGTATCTACATTGTTTTGAAAATACTCTCTTATTTTGTCATTAGTAACATCAGATAATTTATTTCCAGCAGTCACCTCAGCTTTTCCTTCTACAATTTTTAATCTGAGAATTTGGTCTCCGCCGTTAACACCATTCATATTTTTCATAAAAATATCTCCTTTAAATTTTCGCCCACTAATTTAGATACGGCTTGCCGCGATAAAACTTTAATTACATAAATTATTTGTTACAAAACTTTATACAAAAAGAAGCAAAAAAGCGCAAAAATATTTATGTCCATGGTTTAATATAGTATGATTTCGAAAATAACAAATATTGCTTTTCCAAAGAAGCCAGGGGATTTGAGAGCAGCTAAAGGCATGCCTGAAAACAAAAGCCCTAAAAACAGACCAAATAATTTTGCAAGCTATGATAATGCTATTGCAAACATCAACCGGGCAAAAATATCTTTTACAGGGTATTACGGTGACCAGCAGCCGGCAAAGAAACTTTTCTATGCGCTAACCGGCAGAAATGACATATATGAGGACAACTGGACAAAGGAACATTTGTACGTTGTTAATGATAAACGCTGGGTTAATGCTCATCCGGCAGAACTTTTAAAAAGAACGCCTGAACAGGCAATACAATCAATTTGTACAATTACAAAACCTCCATGCCAGTATCCCGGGATACCGCCTTGTATAATGTCGCCTAATTACGGTGATAAATGGGGAAGATTTGCTAACTATATAGAAATTAATCCGCGTGTACTTGCAAAATACAACGGCGACAGGGTATCAGAGGGATTATTCGGGGTTATGAAGCTTTTACCGGCACTTCCGCCGTCATCACGGAAAGGTGCAACATGCATAATACTTTCCCAGCTATATCCGGATATATCAAATGACGGAAGTTTATACGACGGTTCGCTATACTGCGCAAACCTCCATACAGGAATCAGCAGGAACTTAACATCTGAAGGTTTATACGGAAAAGTCGGAGAAGATGAACAGGTTAAAGCCTTTAACGACCTGGCGCACCTTATGGGATTTAAAACCGGGTTCAGAATGCCGCTTTCCGCCGGTCAGATGAGAGTTAAGGGCGGAAATTTCGACTGGTATCATCATGAAAAAGCATTTATAGATGCCTGTGTTTGGGCAATTGAGCTTGGTTTTGACGCAATTTATTTTGACAGCGGCAAACATGTTATTGACAACAACGGATACGTTGGAATAGGCGCCCTGCCAAATGACAGACAGCTTGCATATATCCTGTACCAAATAAGAAATCAGACTGGCAGAACCGATCTTGCTTTTATAGGGGAAAAATGCAATGACGATTACAGATATAAAGAGTTAGGCCTGACTGCCGGTACGGATTGGGGAAAAGCAGACAATATATTCAGCGTCAAACACGAATCCAAAAAACAGGCTTGGAACAGAGAATATGCTGCAGGCCCTGAAGTTTCAAACGATAACGATGATGGCGGCTTAAGGTTTGAAGAAAGATTAAACCGGCTGAATTCATGCCTGTGGGGGTATGAATATGAAGGAGATAAACTGCCTTCATTTATGCAGATGCACGATATATTTCCGTTATCACCATATTCAAATACCCATGAGGTTATGATGCATCCTAAAAAAATGTCTGGCTCTGATGCCTGGACAGAATGTGAACGCCATTGGGACGGTGCTTTTAATACCTCACAGGCCGCAAATGATTACAGAAACATTGTTTATCAAATTTTTGCAAATGCAATAAGACACTAATAGAACTTTTCCGGAGCGTCAAGCATACTATGCAAAGCTTTCCGTTCTGCCGTTGTAATAATCCCGTCGGATTTTGAGCCTGCTCTTATAGTATCAAGCGTGTTAACTGAATTTTCAAAATTACCGGCAGACACAGATGATGCTGATTTATTAAAAGATGAGGCACCGCCGTTTGCAAACCAGTCAAACTCATTATCAGCAAGCCTGCCGTCACCATTTAAATCAAATATCTTGTAATCCGGCTTCACATTCCCGTTGGAATCAACAATATCATTAACTGTAATTTTACCATTTTTATCAAGATTAGCTTCTAATTCTTCTCCAATAAGAAAATCGCCATTCTCATCTTTTACTGTAAATATAGAATTTGCTTCTACTTCACCGCTTTCAAGATTGAAAGAACCCAGATTTATTACCCCAATATTATGAACCCCGCAGCCCGAACTTTTCGTTTGTGTCACAATTCTGCCGTCAGGATATACTGTTTCGGTAACTTCTGTTTTCACTCCGTTTTCTTTAGTAACAGTAGTTGTTGTAACTACACCGTCTTTTTCTTTTCGTTTTACGGAACTGTTCTTTTTCTTTTTTGGATTACCAGCGGCTTCTATATTATAATTTTCTACTCTCATATATTCTCTCTTTGCCTTAGCTTGTATAAACCTATAAAAAAATTTTCCCCGGCAAAATTTCAACATAACAATAAGATTTTACAAAATTTAACAAGTGCTATATAATATTAAAAGGTGAAAAAGATGGTACATCCGGTTATATCATTAATTATGCCTGTATATAACGCAAAAGAAACAGAATTCAGGCAGGCAATAGAGAGTATTTTAAATCAGACCTTTGAGGATTTCGAGTTCATTATTATCAACGACGGCTCTGATAATAATTCTGAAGAGGTTGCCCTTTCCTATTCAGATGACAGGATAAGATATATAAAAAACGATTACAACATGAAACTCATAAAAACCCTCAACAAAGGGCTTGGTTTGGCAAACGGGAAGTATATTGCAAGGCTTGATTCCGATGATTTTTGCGATAAAACAAGGTTTGAAAAGCAGTTTAATTACCTGGAAACCAACCCGAATATAGGATTGCTCGGCACATTTATAACCATTGAACCGACAGGTGAAAAAACGCCGCTTCTTACAAACCCGAAAGAGATAAAAATTCTTTTAAGATACGGACATAATTGTCTTGCGCATTCTTCCGTAATGTTCAGGAAATCCGTCATAGACGCCCACAATTTAAAGTACGGGGAATACTGTATTTATGCGGAAGATTACAAACTCTGGACGGAAATGAGTTTATACTGTGATATTACAAATTTGCCGGAATATCTGGTTTCATACAGACTCTCTAATGACGGAATTTGTGCAACTCACACCGCCGAACAGCAGAAAATGACTAATCTTATTGTACTAGACAATATAATCAGCGATTTTGACTGCAACAAAGATTTTATGTATTCTATTCTCACAAAATATACAAAGAATATTCAGCTCACAAAACTCGAATATTATGCGGCAGAAGCCTTGCTTTTACAGGCTATAAAGTACATCAAGGCAAATGTCAGTGAAAGTGCTGGTAAAAGTGCTGTCAGACGGCTAGTTTGGATACTGAAAGAAATGAATACTCCAAGGAATTAATATGCCAAAAGGAAATGTTTTAGAATATTTATTTAATAGTTCCGATATTAACAAACCTTTAGAGGAAGTTTGGGCTGATATTCAATCTTATACGGGCGAAAGGTTCCCGGAAAATCCTGAATTTGTAAGGCTACAGTCTAACATTCTTGTTGTGCTTCCTCCGCTAAAGTACGAGGGAAAATTTTTAAAAGGGGTATACATATCAAATGCAATTGATTACATTCAGCATTTATTTCCGCAGCATAAGGATATTTTTATAACGGCTGCAACTTCAATGTGGTCATCTTATCCCTGGAGTAAATATGCGGATATTTATTTAACGTCTTTCGATTACCCGCAAAGACTAAAATGGTATAAAAAAAATTATCCGCAAAATTCGGATAAAATATTTATTCCGCTCATGGATACGGATTTTACACATGAACTTGTTATAAAACCTGTTCCGGACAGCGAAAAGGATATTGATATAATATCCGTGGGAAGACTCGACAAAGTAAAGAATCTGCCCTTACTTGTAAAAGCTTTGGTAATTTTTGAGAAAAAATTCGGCTATATTCCAAAAACAACGCTTATTACCGGAAGTACAAAAGAAATCTTTGACGAAAATCAAAAAGACATAATAAGAGAAATGGCGGACGCAGCAGGAAGCCTGGAAAAACTTAAGCAATATATAACATTTGTCGGAGAAGTTCCGCACGACAAAGAACTTTGGAGATGGTATTCAAGAGCTAAATGCTCCGTATTAACTTCCATTTTTGAAGGCAAAAACAGAATGGTGTATGAATCTTTATGCTGTAACACTCCTGTTGTAATATTTAAAGATTTATGTAAGTATACCCGCGGAAACAATGAAATTTTACCGGAAAATTCCGGGCTTTGTGCGGATTTTAATGCAGAATCACTTGCCAATAAATTAAAAGAAGCCATTGACACTTACAAATCATTTACACCTCGGCAAAGCTTTTTAAAAAATCACGGCAGACTTAAAGCTGCAAACCGCTTTATTGAAGCTATACCATATTACAGAGAAAATATTCCCGATTTTGAACCCGGGAAGATTGAAGATAATTCCTGGATAAATAGTGCAATGCAGGAAAAATATCAATTAACATACAAAAAATTTTTATATGGTCATAACATATTTTTAACCGATGCAATAGTAAATGAAAAACAGCATATGACTATGGATTTTTATCTTGAAGAGTTTAATAAAATATAGCTGCCAATGAGGGAGTTATATAGCAAATTCCGCTGCTACTATAAAAAACAGTCATTCTCTTACAATGAAAACTGGCGAAGTATGAGCCGTATGGCCATGTATCCGTCAGGTGAAGATGATAAATGTCATTTTGAGGGCCAAGCCCGAAAAATCTCAGGTAATATGGAGATTCTTCGGGGTTAACACCCCTCAGAAAGACAAAAGGCGTCATTGCTGTACATGTCAAGTAATTAGTTACATGACCAATGTTATGTGCATCAATCGGCAGTATAAATAAGTTATGTAATTTATTGTTCATTTTTTCTTCTTTAGCATCAAAGAAGAAAAAATGAACCAAAAAAGAAGAAACAGCAATCAATTTCTGCGCTGCCTACGGCATCGCTTGACCGAATGGATGTTCATTCCGTTTGCTTCGCAAACGAAATCTTTAAGCGCTGCTAAGACAACCCAGCGCACTTACGCCTTCCCCTACTTGGGGAAGGCTGGGATGGGGAGTTATTTCTACAGAGATATTAATTTACTAAATTCTAATCTTAGTTATGCCATAAATTCCACCGCTTATGTCATCCTTACAAAGGAAAACGTCACAACGAAGTTATATGTCATCCTTGTATATGTTACGTAATTCGATGACAAAAATTGTTACAAAGTTTACTCATTTTTATCTAATTTTTCC
>CALUUU010000050.1 GCA_944324035.1 Candidatus Gastranaerophilales bacterium | reverse complement strand
TGGCTTTCGGGTATTGACTGGTGTCAACATTGTTGTTTTTACCAGAAGCAGCTGCAGGTGGTTTTGAATACATTTCATTATATTTATCCACCTGAGCTTGGCCTGTGGTTTTATCAATAAGGCCGCCAGTATTAACTTTATCCTGTATTGATGGTGGAACTTTTACCTGATCTCCGACTTTAAACCAGTTCCGCTTTGCAGATTGAGAATTTGCTTTTGCAAATTCTTCATATTCCGGAGTCCCGGGTTTAAAACCAAGGCGTTCTGCTGTTTTTTTAAAGGTTTCCCCTTCAAGCGGATAAGTTATTAGATTTCCATCAGCATCGTGTTCAAACTCTGTTAAATCAACAGAGTTGCCCCCCTGGAAATTCCTTCACTGCTTGTGTTTTCGAGTTTCTGTGTTTGGCTTGACATCGCATTTAAAAATGTATTGGTTACGTTTGTACCATATGTTTTAAACGCATTTCCTTCTTCTAAATTGGATAATTCCTCTTCGCTTATGTTTCCATCTTTATTTGTATCGGCTGCGTTTAAGTATTTGTCAACAAGCTCCCATTCATCGGAGCTTATTGTATTATCATTATTTTTATCAAGGCTTTTAAATACAGAAAGAGCCTGCTCAATTGTCGCCTGATCAGTATTATTTTCTTTCAGGGTTTTATTAATATTTTCCCAAGAAATATTTTGATTTTTAATTAAATTTTTGATATTTTCAAGTGACATTATAATACTCCGTGTAAAAATACGGAATATTATTGCTGTATCTTTAAATATAACACTCAATTGTTAAAACATTTTTACAAAAATTCTATTTTTTTATAGTGCAGCGTTCAAGTTTGCGGGCAAATCTTACTATGGGTTTTTCGGTTTCTGCAGTGATTGAATCAACAAGTATTGTTGTACAGCCGAGCCTTTTCCCGCAGAGAACATCCGTCAAAGGTCTGTCCCCGACAAAAGCCGTTGTTGCGGCAGATAAATTATTGTTGTCCATAAATGATTTTGCAGCAGCAATATCAGGTTTTTTTGCTTCAAATACAAGAGGAAAATCCGACACTTTTTTTACTCTTTCCATGTAAGCCGGATTGTGATTATTAGAAATTACTGCAATAAAAAAGTCTTTGCGTACATTATTTAACCAATCAAGAGTTTTTTTATTATAACAGCCAGATTTTGATGCCATAAGAGTACTGTCTAAATCAAACAGTAATGCGGTAATCCCTTTGGATTTTAATTCTTCCAGATTTATATCATAAATACTTTTTAGGTTGTAATCAGGTTTAAGAAACATGCGACTTAACTCCTATTGTTCTTGCTATAGCATATTTATAATCTTTAGGGGGCACAGATAATGTTACCCAAACATCATCATTGGTATTTCCGAGAGGAAGCTCTTCCATATCTGAGTTTTGAATTTTTATGATTTTGGTCTGAAACTGTTCTGACGGTGTAATTATTTCAATTTCATCATTCAACAGAACTTTATTTTTAATTTTTACAAGAAAAGCACCGTCTTTTTCCTCTCCTTTAAATTCAAATAGAAAGTCAGCGCCTGCAAGCCCTTTGGAAATATCATAACTGTAGCTGTCAGGTTTGTTTTCACCAAGTGCAAAACCTGTAGTATACCCGCGGTTCCCTACTTTTTGCAGTTCTACAAAATATTTATGCAGGTCTGCAGAAGGATTTTTTAAACATTCATCAATTGCCTGGCGGTAGGTTTTTGCAACAGCCGAAACATAGTATAAACTTTTTGTTCTTCCTTCAACTTTTAATGAATCCACACCAGCTTCAATAAGCTGCGGGAGATATTCCACAAGACACAAATCCTTAGGACTTAATATATGGGTACCTCTTTCATTTTGGGTAATTTCATAATATTCCCCTGGTCTTGTTTCTTCAACAAGCTTATAGCTCCAGCGGCAGGATTGTGAGCAATTTCCGTGGTTAGCATTTCTTTCGCCGTTTGTAAAGTAATCGCTCAAGAGGCATCTGCCGGAAAAAGAAACGCATTGTGCGCCCTGAACAAAGCATTCTAACTCGATATCCGGAACTTCTTTTCTTATTTCAGCAATGTCTTTTATAGGGAGTTCTCTTGCAAGAATAACCCTGCTTGCGCCAAGATCTCTCCAAAATTTTACACTTTCATAGTTAAGAGTATTTGTCTGGGTACTTATATGAATATCAGTATCCGGCATTCTCTTTTTAATTAAATTAAAAATCCCAAAATCACTTACAATAACAGCATCCGGCTTTGCATCTGCAAATCTGTCAATACATTCTTCCAGCAGTTTTATATCTTTATTAAAAGCAAAGATATTTATTGTAACATATGCTTTTGCACCTAAACTATGGGCAAGTTCAACCGCATGGTTTAGATTGTCAAGGGTGATTATACTGCCCTTTCGCATTGCTCTGAGGCTGAAATCTACAACTCCGAGGTAAACTGCATCTGCTCCGTAACGGATTGCATATTCTAATTTTTCCAGATTGCCGGCCGGCATTAAAAGTTCAACATTTCTCATACATCTGTATATTACCCGAAAGGATATAAATAATCAACTAATCGGGTGATGTCTTTTTAACGATTTTGTCGAAAATAGATAATGTAAGAGATAGTTTTTGGAGAGTTATATGCAAGCAATTACAAATGCAACTGTTACAATTAAGGAAATCTGGGAACTGCAGCATCCTATTATTCATAAGTGGTTTGTGTTTAGTGCACTATCTTTTGGTGTTTTATCTGTATTTTTATTCGTTGCTGTCTAAGCCGGTTTGAGCCGGAGTTACTGTTGCGTATGCATTAAAATCAATTGAGCCGTATATAATTTTTAGTTTGTTATCCTTATCAGTAATTAATTTGACAAAATGAATTTCAGGTTCACCGTAATCATCAAAAGTTTCTGTTGCTTCAAGTTCCGCCATAAGATAATGTGCCTGATATAGTTTTAAATAAATTTTATTATTTCGTTTTTCCCCGACAACCTGGTAATGTCCTACTGGTAAAACTGCCTTATCTGTAATTTGCAGCGGGGTTGAAATACATATAACAGGAAGTTCTTTTGGAATTTGGTTTATAACTTCAGTTTCATTGCTTTCCTGATAGCTTTCCCCCTTCATTTTTTTAGGTTTATTACCTTTTTTGCTTTCAATTGCTTTGTCAAAGTCTTCATCAGAAACGGCTTTTTCAGCACCGTAAAAATTCTGATCCCCGTAGTTATCCCACAAATCTCCGTCGGCAAAAGCTGTCTGGGAGCTCAGGATTATTGCTATTGATAATATAAGTCCAAAAAATTTTTTCATATTACATATTTTAATAAAATTTTGTTTAAAGTAAACCTCTGTTTAACGTAAGTTTTGGTATCCGGCGGATAGATAAATTATAAAAAAACGGCCTATAAAGCCGTTTTAAATCTTTGTTTAAACATTTAAATAAAACTATACGAGGAATTTACTACTTTTTCACTTACCCAATATATCCCGAAAGAATTTCCTGACTTAAACTGGATGCTTTCATTTTTTTCAGCGCCCTCATTTCGGTTTGTCTTATGCATTCTTTAGTAACACCATATATATTACCGATTTCTTCCAGTGTTCTTCTTGTTGTATCTCCGATGCCGTAACGCATTCTTACAACTTCCTGTTCTCTTTCTTTTAATGTTGAAATTACAAGTTCAATGTCGTTTTGCAGATTTCTATATTCAATTTCTGATGAAACTGAAGAATTTTTGTCTTCCAAAATATCTGCAACATTCACGTCTTTGCCGTTTGCTCTTTCCAGACCGCTTTCTATGGAAATTGTTTTCGTGTAAGCAGATAAAAAAGATTCAATTTTATCAGGAGCTATATTCATTTTTTCGGCTACATCCTGATTTTTTACCTGGCAATTATATTCTTTTTCCAGGCTGGATTTGATTTTTGAGAATTTAGAAAGTGTTTCCTGTATGTAAACAGGAATTTTCATGCAATGTGACTGCTCGGATATAGCCTTAAACATTGATTGTTTTATCCACCAGCTTGCATAAGTTGCGAATTTATATCCTAGTTTATAATTGAATTTTTCGGCTGCAATCATTAGACCGAGATTTCCTTCCTGTATCAGGTCAACTATAGGAATTCCGGATACGTGAATTGCTTTTTTGGCAATGCGGATGACAAGTTTAAGATTTGCCTGAATGAGTTTTTTCTTGGCTTCTTTGTTTCCTTCAAAAGCTGCTTTTGCAAGCCTTTTTTCTTCAGCAGGACTAAGTGATGGGATATTTGCAAGTTCTCTCAAATAATGGCTTAGTGTACTGTCGTTTGATGCCTGTAAAACTTCAAATTTTGACGGGTCTGATTTAGATGAAGTTCTTTTTAATTTTACCGGGGTATTTTTGCTCATAACATTAAACTCCTTCTTACCGTTATTACGGTAAGATTTATAAAGTAACACGAAAATAACAAACTATATATACTTAGTATATACTATAGTATATAAAATTTCAAGTCTTATATGAAGATTTGTTAAAATAAACTTAGAGTGAAATTCGACGGTACTGTGTGTTTGAGGTATAATTTTGCTTGAGGAGAGTATGATATGAAAAAGAAATTGTTTATAGGGTTGGGTGTATTATTAGTTATATTGGTAACATCAGCAATTACATTCGCTGTAAGCCCTGCAGCAGATGATTTGGTTAACAAAAAACATGTTCCTTCTGATTATAAGATTGGTATTCCGTATGAAGAGGCCGTTAAAGCTGATAAGCCGATGTTAGCATTATTTTATGTTGATTGGTGCGGTTATTGCTTAAGATTTATGCCGAAATTCAGAACTATAAGCGGCATATACAAGGATAAATATAATGTTGTTATGTTAAACGCAGAAGCGCCGGAAAATCAAGCATTGGTTAAAGATGTTGCATTGACCGGATTTCCTACACTTTATGTAATTGATAAAAAATATGACAACAGATTTTTGCTTAACAATGCAATATATATGGATTTGAAAAAACTGCGTGTTGAGCTTGACAGGTATTTAAAGGTTAGAAAGCAGCTTGATGCGGCAGCAGACTGTTCTTGTGAAAAATAGTTAAAAAAAAGACCTTGAATCTTTTTCAAGGCCTATCCGTTTAAATAAGAAGAGAGAGCTTTATATTTATATAAAGTAACTTGGCTTATAAAAGTTGCTACTTTTGTTGTATTTTTGTAATAAAACTTTACATGGAATTTTTTAATGAAAGATATTCAAAACCAAAAAGACACGCGAAACGTTGATATTCAAAAAGTCGGTATAAAACACCTTGAGCTTCCGCTAATTATTCAAAGAAAAAATAATTCAAATCAGGTTGTAAGCGCAGAAGCAAGAGTGAGTGTTTCTCTGCCTCGGGATTATAAAGGTACTCATATGTCAAGATTTGTTGAGGTCTTGAATGAATGGCAGACAAAAAATCTTTTGGGTGTCGATATTAAAGGCTGTCTTGAAAAGATTATAAAAAATCTGGATGCCCAAAGCGGAGAACTGGAATTTTCTTTCAAATATTTTGTGGAGAAAAAGGCGCCGGTTACGGGATTACCTGCTCAAATGAGTTATGACTGTTCGTTTGAGGGTAGAATTTATAATGGTGTGTATAAATTTGTCTTGGGTGTAAAAGTTCCTGTTACTACGCTTTGCCCTTGTTCAAAAGAAATTTCGGATAATGGTGCGCATAATCAGCGTGCATTTGTGAGTGTAAAGGTTTCGTATGATGAAGATAAGCATATTTGGCTTGAAGATTTGATAGAAATGATAGAAGGCTGTGCTTCCTGCCCGGTTTATCCTCTTTTGAAACGTGAAGATGAGAAATTTGTAACAGAAAAAGCCTGGAATAATCCAAAGTTTGTTGAAGATGTCTTAAGAGATGTTGTTCTTAAACTTCGTCAAAATGAGGTTATTAAAGAGTTTGAAGTTGAATGCGAGGCGTTTGAGAGCATACACAATCATTCAGCGTGGGCGTTTCAGACTGAAATAAAATAAATATTTAAAATGTTTTTGTGTATATCACATTAATTCCCCAGTTGCCTTTGTTTTTGTTCCAGTCTTGGATATTGTAGCGCTGACCTTCAAGAGCAACCGAAGATGAGCCGATTTTTTGTTCCACTCCTGCAAAAACTCCAGCACCTTGGCTCCATTCTTTAGTATTATAATTGTACTTCCCGACGTAGTGCGGATTTACATATGCAGATGTGCTTTTGCCAATCGGTATGGTTATTGTAAGCGGTGATACTCTCACTTGTGTTGTGTTCGAGCCTTCCGAAAATGTATTTCTGATTCTTATGTTATTACTTAAGTAACCTGTTTTATCGTATTTATAAGATTCCTTCAAATCAACAAGAAATCCCGCATTATCTTTCCCCACATTTGTTGCTCCGGTAAATACAGCCAGACTTAAGCCATCATTTTGAAATTTGTTTTCAAATCCCAAAAACATCTGGCAGCTTCCATCATTATATGTGTATACGCCGGCTGTTCCGCTCTGTTTATGTTCAAAATCATGCATAACTTTTCCCCCGTGTTTGTTCTTATATATATAAAGTAATTTAATGGGGAAAAATTGCCCTGTCTAAATATGTTAAATAAGATACTTAAAATATAAATAAGCAGAACTTATTAAAAGTGCAATAAAAGTTGTAAGCGCACCGTATTTTAAAAATCTCATAAATGATATTGGATAGCCCTTTGCGGTAGAAGTTTCACTTACAAGAACATTTGCAGCAGCTCCTATTAGCGTGAAATTTCCGCCTAGGCAGGCGCCAAGCGATAGAGCCCACCACATAGGATTATGTCCGCTTCCTGTATACGGTATTACGTGCTGAACCTGGTCAATTAGCGGCGCCATTGTTGCGGTATAAGGTATATTATCTATTATTCCCGATAAAATTCCTGAGCCCCATAATATCAGCATCGTGGCTGCAGTAAGGCTTCCGTTTGTAAGTTCTATTAGTTTGTTTGCCAAAAATGTAATTCCGCCGTTAGCCTCAAATCCGCCAATTATTATAAATAAGCCTACAAAAAAGAAAATAGTAAGCCACTCAACATCCCGGTAAATTTCTTTTGGTTTTTCAAAGATTAAAAGAAAACTTGCTCCCGCAACAGCAAAAACGTATGCTGAAATATGAGTTATATCATGGGTGATAAATCCCAAAATAACCAAAAATAACGTAATCATTGAACGTATCATCAGGCCTTTATCCGTTATTGTTTTGCTGTTATCAAGGTTTGCAACGTGCTGCATTTTTTCAGGAGTTGCGGTCAAGCCTTTTCTAAACATAAATATCAAAATTCCTGTTACAACGAGGAATATTAAAGTTACAATATCAGTTAGTTCAAGCAAAAAATCTAAAAAGCTTAATCCGGCGCGCGTTCCGATAATAATATTCGGAGGATCACCGATAAGTGTAGCTGTTCCTCCTATATTTGAGGCTATAACCTCTGTAATAAGAAACGGAACTGGATCGGTATCAAATTCTTTGGCAATGACAAAAGTAACAGGCATTATTAAAACAACTGTTGTAACATTATCTAAAAATGCCGATGCAATTGCTGTAAATGCAGCAAGAGTAAAAAGAACTTTTTTAGGATGCCCTTTTGTAAATTTCAAAAGCTTTATCGCCATCCATTTAAATACCCCGCTTTTACTCGCAATATGAACAATTATCATCATACCGATAAGGAGGAATATAACGTCAAACTCTATATAATCAAATACAGCTTTTACGTAAGAGCCGGTTTCCCGGTTAACATACCCTTTAAACGGTAATAGCCCAAGGAGCATTGTAAGCGAAGCGCCAACCAGTGCTACAACGGATTTTTGAATTTTTTCCGTAGCTATAAATATATATGCAATAAGCAGAATTGCACCAGAAATTAGTACTCCGTGTGTTGAAATAAAGTTTGATAGCATAATTTACCCTCCGGCTAAATTATACCATAAAATATATAAGAGCCCGGGCATGCAAAAATTGTAAGTGGAGTGATGTTCTACTGCTCTAAAATTTCGTAAAGCGCCGGGGCTTCCTGTATGCTTACATTATTTTGCGGAATTTTTAAAACTTTAACGCAAAGATTTCTGTTTGCATATTCAATTGTGATGACATCTCCTTCTTTTAACTGTTTCGCAGCTTTTGCCTGGCTGCCGTTGACAAGTATTCTACCCATATCAGACACTTCATTGGCAACAGTTCTTCTTTTTATTAATCTGGAGACTTTTAAAAACTTATCTAACCTCATAATTTTCCTTTTGTGTAACATTTTAACATAACGATATGTTTTATGCTATAATTTTTTGCATAAATGGAGTGATAATTTGATTATGCTAAAAAAAATATTTGCTTTAATTATTTTTCTTATGTGTATGTTTTTCCCTATGAGTGCGCGAGCCGGTGAAATAAAATTCGTCCAGGTTACGGATACGCATGTTTCAAAAGAAAATCAGTATTCCCAGGAAGCTTTGAAAGCTGCGGTTAAGGATATAAATTCTCTTGATAATATTTCATTTGTCGTTTTTACCGGTGATAATATTGACCCTTCTAAATTTGAAAACCTTGAAGTGTTTTTGAAAATTATTAATAAGCTAAATGTCCGCTACTATCTTGTGTTTGGCAACCATGATGTATTTAAGAGCGGAGGGGTGTCTAAAAAACGATATCTTGAAATTGTAAGATCTCACAATTGGTTTTACTGGCCGGCTAAACCGAATTATGTATTTAAGCGCGGTGAATTTGTCTTTATTGTATTGGATGGAGCAAAAGAGGCTATTCCGGGTACAAACGGCTATTACAAGCAGGCCACTCTGGACTGGTTTGACAAGCAGTTAACAAAATATAAGAAAAGACCAGTCATTGTATTCCAGCATTTCCCTATTTTGCCGCCGACAGAAGATCGTTCTCATAAGGTCTATAAGCCGGAGGATTATATGGCAGTCTTAAAGCGTCATGATAATGTTATTGCAATAGTTTCTGGGCATTATCATATGAATAAAGAAAAAATGGAAAACGGGGTTTATCACATAAATTCTCCATCTCTGACTGCGGTTAACAATCCTTACAAAATTATTGATATTGTTACAACAAAGGGGTTTTCTCCTATGATATATACTCAGTTAAGAGAAGTTGAAGCAAATTAGTGAACTAACAATTTCCACATTTATATAACCCATGTTGTGGAAACCTTGTGTTTGGATACAAAGTTCCTTTTGCTTCTCAAACGAAATCTTTCAGCGCGACTAAGGAGAACGCAGCGCATAAACTCCTTCCCCTGCTTGGGGAAGGCCGGGATGGGGAGTTATTTCTACTGAGAAATTAAAAATCTGAAGGATCTATTTTAATATGAGATTCTTCGGCTTTCAGCCTAAGAATGACAATAGGCGTCCTTGCGAAACGTGAAGCTGGTAAAATTCCGAGGAAAACCGGGCATTTTTAACTCTTAATAATATTTTGTGGAAACATGTCTATAACTCCCTAATTAGTGCTCTTGCTTTTTTGTATATATAATATTATAATTTAGATGATAACTTAGATTTATAAAGGATAAAAATAAAATTAATGAGTGAGACGGGCAGTATAATTTTTAATTTGTTAATAATAGTTTTATTGTTATTTTCGAACGGTTTTTTCGTGGCTTCAGAATTTGCCATGGTGAAAGTTAGAAAAACCAGAATAGAACAATTGGTTAAAGAAGGTAATATTGATGCGAAAATCGCTCTTGAAGCTGTTAAGGATTTAGATAAGTTTATTGCAGCAGTTCAGTTGGGTGTTACAATTTCAAGTATCGGTTTAGGATGGGTCGGAGAAGGTACTCTTGCCAGAATTATCGAACCAATATTTACTTTTTTACCTGGTATAAGCGCAACGGTTGCAACTCATACCGTATCTGCAACAATTTCGTTTGCGTTAATCACGTTTTTGCATGTTGTTCTTGGTGAATTAATTCCAAAATCAATTGCTCTTGAATATACTGAAAAAACAGCTCTGTGGGTTGCAAGACCTATGCAGGCTATAACTTTTGTTTTTAATCCTTTTATATGGGCGCTTAACGGGTTTGGAAATTTCGTATTGAAAATGATGCATATTCCGCATTCCCATAAAGCTTCTCTTGTTCATTCAACCGAGGAGCTGGATATGCTTGTCAATGCAAGTTATAACGGCGGAGTTTTGAATGAAACCGAAAAAGATATGCTCCATAATGTATTTAAGTTCTCGGATTTAACTGCTAAACAGGTTATGGTTCCAAGAACAGATATGGTTTGTATACCGGTTGACATAAGTTTTGAAGAGCTGAACGCTCTTGCCGCTGAAAGCCAGTATACCAGATATCCTGTTTATGATGAGGATATTGATCATATAATCGGTCTGGTTCATGTTAAGGATTTATATTCCCTTTCGCTGAAAAATCAGACTTGCCCGGTGAAAAATATCTTACGTGAGGTTCTGCTCGTTCCGGAAACCATTACTATGGATAATCTGGTTCTTGAATTTAAAAAACGTAAAGGCCAGATGGCTATTGTTGTTGATGAATTCGGCGGCACATCCGGTTTGATTACATTAGAAGATGTTTTGGAAGAGATTTTCGGTGAAGTACAGGATGAATTTGATGAAGAAGAAGAATGTGATATAAGAGAAGTCGCTCCTAATACTTATATGGCAAACGCGATGATGAGGTTAGATGAGATTTCGGAATTCTTCGGGCTTGACAGAGATGATTTGGAAGATGATGATGTTGACACTATAGGCGGATTTGTTGTAAAACTTCTCGGACGTATTGCAGAAGTAAATGATGAAGTTACTTTTAAAGATTTAACATTTATTGTAAAAGAGATTGACGGAGCCCGTATTACAAAATTAAAAATACTAAGAAAGCCTCATGAAGAAGATGTATCCGCTGATGAGGAATGCTAAATTCTTCTTGCTGCCGTAATCTCATACTAATATCCCAGGATTGTTGTTTTTTTCCTCTTTTTAAATGATGTTCAAAAAACTGATTAGTATAAAATAGATATGTAAAGACAATCTTGGGTGGATTAATGAGTCAGAGTTTTGATTTTACATCTTATAACAATATCAAAAGGTTATCGGAAGATGAACTTTATTCTCTCTGGGGAGAATATTTTAAGGATAAATCAAATAAGACTGTTCGCGATACATTAATAGTTCAGTATATTTATCTGATTCGTTATGTTGTAGGACGTGTAAAAGTTACTCTGCCTGCAACGATTTCTATTGAAGATATAGCAGGCTATGGGGTTGAGGGGCTGATTAATGCTATAGAAAGATATTCTCCTCAAAAAAATACAAGATTTGAAACTTATGCGCTGATAAGAATACGCGGTGCTATTTTAGATAGAATTAGGGCAGAAGATTTCTTGCCAAGAAGCGTTAGAAAGAAAATTAAAGATATTAAGTCCGCACAGGAGGAATTAAAACAAAAACTGGGGCGTACTCCTACTACATCAGAAATTGCAGAATTTTTGGAGATGGAGCCTGAAAAGGTCAGCCAGTTGCTTTCTGAAGATACTGTAATGACTTCTATTTATGATAAGCGCGGCGGGGCTGATGACAGCTTGGAAATTATTGACACAATCCAGGATGAAAAGCTTAATCCGCAGGAAAAAATGGAAGAAAAGAATGTAAAGCAGGAGCTTGAGAAGGCTTTAAGCAGACTGCCTGAACGTGAACGCATTATAATGGTTCTTTACTATCAAGAAAATATGACGTTGAAAGAAATCGGGGCAACGATTAATATGTCTGAATCCCGGGTATGCCAATTGCACGCACAGGCAATTATGAAGTTGAAAAACATACTTTCCCAGCCGAGAGAATCGCGTCTTAATAAAAGTATAATTGCATCTTAGTTAAAATAATTTAGGGATTTAGGCAATATGTTGAGTTAGTTTTGATATTTGTATCCTGGATTGCTCAAACGTTGCGCGTTTCGCAATTGTACATGTCAAGTAATTAGTTACATAATTCATGTTATCGGTAGCTTTTTAATGTAAAAGTATCATTTATGTTCATTTCTTTCTCTTTATTTGCGAGGCAAAGAGAAAGAAATGAACCAAAGAAAGAGAAAGCACGCAAACGTTCACAGCATTTCGCTGACGCTCAATGCCAAAATGTTATTTGAGCTTTTCAAGCTCAAATCTTTCAGGGCTCACTATCGCACTGCGTGCACGTTCGCCTGACTCACA
>CALUUU010000049.1 GCA_944324035.1 Candidatus Gastranaerophilales bacterium | reverse complement strand
CGCGTGTTTTTCTCTTTTGGTTCGTTTTCTCTTTTTACTTCGCAAATAAAAAGAGAAAATGAACAATAAATTACATAACTTATCTATATTGACGATTGATGCACATAACTTTGGGCATCTAACTAATTGCTTGACATGTACACAAAAATTTATGAGTTGCGGCTAAATTGAATAAATACTTAAATACAAAAAGTCTAAAAGTTTAACTCTTAAAATATTAAAAAATAATAAATTTTATTCCATTATCATTTTTGTTATTTTATAATTACTATATTATATAATATAAAAGAGGTAGAGATATGACACATAAACATGGACATAACCCGTTTAAAAATCAAGAAATAACAGAAGAAACCAATAAAGATAATACTGTTCAGGATGAAACTCCCGCTGAAGAAACAAAAAATGAAGAAACTTCCGGCAGTGATTTTGACAAGCTTAAAGAAGATTTTGACAATTTAAATAACCAGTATTTAAGGCTTGCCGCAGATTTTGACAACTACAGAAAAAGACAGGAAGCAGAACGTGAAAATCTCTTAAAATTCGGCACGGAAAATGCTCTAAAAAAAATGATTGAAGTTCTTGATAATTTTGAAAGAGGCAAAAAATCACTCGAAAATATTGAGGACTGCCAAAAAGTAAAAGAAAGTTTTGACTTGGTGCACAAACAGGTTGTCGAAACTCTCAGCAAGCTCGGAATGGAAGAAATTAAAGCCGAAGGTGAAGAATTTGACCCGAATTTTCATGAAGCAGTTATGAGAACTCCGACTGACGAATACCCTGAAAATACCGTAATCAGTGAATTACAAAAGGGATATAAAATGGGTGATAAAGTTCTTCGTCCGACGTTAGTAAATGTTGCAGCCGCCGGTTAAAATTGGACACAAAAGAAATTTTAAATATAATTAAAAGAAGAATACATTAAGAAGAATAGGGAAAAATGGCAGATTATTATGAAATACTGGGTGTCTCAAAAGATGCCTCTAAGGATGAAATAAAATCAGCTTTCAGAAGGAAAGCAAGAACTTTACACCCCGATGTAAACAAAGCCCCGGATGCGGAAGCACAGTTTAAAGAACTTGGAAAAGCATACGAAACTTTAATGGACGATAACAAACGTGCGACTTATGACCGTTACGGTGAAGACGGGCTTAAAAATGCCGGCTTTAACACAGGCGGCCCGTTTGAAGCAGGCTTTGGAGATTTAAATGACATATTTAATACCTTCTTTGGCGGTTTTGGCGGAGGATTTGGCTTTGGCGGCGGCAGACCTGATCCTAATGCACCGCAGCCGGGTGATGATTTAAGATATGACGTTGAAATAACATTTGAGGAAGCTGTTTTCGGAACCACAAAAGAAATTTCTTTTGATCATCTTGAAACATGTTCTGAATGCGGCGGAACCGGCGCTGAAAAAGGTTCAAAGCCTATAACCTGCCCAACCTGCCATGGAACAGGCCAGATACAGACAGTAGCCCGTACTCCTCTTGGTGCTTTCACTCAAATAAGCACCTGTCCGGACTGCCGCGGAACGGGTATAAAAATTTCAAAACCATGCAAAGCTTGTAAAGGTTACGGAAAAATAGAAAAAGAAAAGAAAATTGAAATAAAAATTCCGGCAGGCGTCGATAACCATTCTAAAATGAGAGTATCAGGAGAAGGCGACGCCGGAACAAACGGCGGCAGACCCGGTGATTTATTTGTTGTCATTCACGTAAAAGCCTCCGATTACTTTACCCGCGACGGTGCCGATGTTTATACAAAACTCCAGATAACACCGGAACAGGCAGTTCTCGGGGATGAGGTTTTAATTAAAACTCTTGACGGCGAACAAAAAGTCCAAATCCATGCCGGTATTCAAAACGGAAACACAATAAGGATAAAAAATGCAGGTGTGCCAATATTATCGCGTCCGTCCCAGCGCGGAGATCATATTATAGTTGTTTCAATAAAGATACCAACGCAGCTAAGCGAACAGGAGAAAGATTTATATAGAAAAATATATGAATTAAGAAGCGGCAAAAAACCGCAGGAGTCGCTGCTTTCAAAAGTTAAGGGAGTATTTCAGTAATGCGTAAATTATTAACCGGTTTAGGAATTTTGTTAAGTTTATCAGTCGGAACTGTTATGGCAGCTCCGCTTCCTGATAACATACAAACTTTTGTCAAGGCGAGCTTTCCTGATACAAATTTTCGCTTTGACGGAGTAGTTATTCTGCCGGATAATACTGTTTATCTGCCGTTAATTCCTTCAAAATTCAACGATGACGGACAAGTAAAAATAAAATCAACAATCCCCGCAGGTTTGACTATGTCTGAGAAACCTGATGCTGTTATACTTAGCAATGATTATGTATTGTTGAAAATGTTAACTAACAGCAAAGGGAAAAATACGGTTGTAAACCTTACGGTTCCTCCGCTTGAACTTAGAACGGGGCTTTTGCCGCAGGATATGCTTGTTCCTAAAAATTTTATTGTACCGGCAAATTTAAAAAATATTATAGGTAACTTAAGTATTACAACAACTCACGATACCGGGCTTGTAATTCCTGTTGCGCAATCAAAAGAAAGTGCGGTTGTAAATTCAATCAAAGATATTGTTCCGCTTCAAAATAAAATGCTCTACATTACTTCAAATGTTTCCAAAAATATTCAGGTTGTTAACCCTGCAAAAAAAACAGCAGACTATGCTTTTTATCAGGAAAGTACCCCGATTACAATAAAAGGCTATCAGGATTTTTTACTTGTAACTTCTTACGATAAAAAATCAATGGATGTAATATCTCTTGCCGATGAAAAAGTTATAAAAGAGATTTCATTCAAAACCCAGCCTGATGAAATAGTTATTGATGAAAAAAATAAAACAGCATATGTTTCGAGCGGTGATGATGCCAGTATTTATGTTGTTGATTTAAACAACATGACTATAAAAAAACAGCTCAAACTTAACGGAATGTGTGAAAAGGTTATCTTGAGCGATGACGGAACAAAACTCTTTTATAATGACAAGCAAACCCGTGAAATATGGGCTGTCGAACTTGATAATGATTACCTCTTAAAAGAGATTGGAAGGTTTCCTAACGTTTCAAAGATTGCATATCTAAACGGTAAAATTTATGTCACAAGCCGTACAAAAAGCCGTCTTGCAATAATCGACTACGATACAATGGGTTTGATGTCAGAAAATGAAATTACGGCAAAACCCGTTGATATGCTTACATACAAAAATGATTTATTTGTCCTGGGTGCGGAAAACAAAACAATTGACGTAATTGATACGGCTATGGATATGAAAACGCAAACTATTGAACTTACATCGAATCAATTTCCGACCAAAATGACACGCATAGGAAATTCCAATCTTGTACTTGTCACGGATGCTAAAGCCGGAAGCTATTCAATACTTGATCTTGATAAGAAAGCTGTTATCAAAACAAACCAGCTTGATACTCCTGTAAATTCTATAGTAATTATGAACCAAATTAAGAAGATAGGAAAATGATACAGGAATTTGATAAAACAACACAGGAAATCTTAACCGAACTTGAAAAAACACAGAGAAATTTCTGGAATATTTCACGTCCTACAGCGTTATTTCTAAATAGATTAATTAGAACGGAAGGATTTACATCCGGCATTGAAGTCGGAACTTCAAACGGATACAGCGGAATATGGCTTGGAAAAGCTTTCAAAGAAAACGGCGGACATTTAACAACAATTGAATTTTATGAAAAAAGGTATTCAATTGCCCAGGCAAATTTTGAAAAATGCGGTGTTGCAGATGTAATAACAATCCGTCCGGGTGAAGCCTGTAAGGTTCTTGAATATCTGCCGGAGGATTTTAAAGTTGACTTTGCTTTTGTAGATGCAAATAAACGGGAGTCTGTGGATTATTTCAGGCTGATACATCCGCATTTAAAAGTGGGCGGAATTTACACATGCGATAATGTTCTTTCGCATAAAGAAAAAGTTCAAACATATATAGATGCGATTAATGCCCATCCTGATTATCTGCATACTGTTTTAGATTTGCCGGCAGGTTTGTCATTTGCAAGAAAAATCCGCGGTTAAAATGCCTGATAGTCTAGTATTAAGAGCTATAAGGATGACAAAATTACTTTTTCTGTTTTATAACTCCCCATCCCAGCCTTCCCCAAGCAGGGGAAGGAGTAAATGCGCTGTATTATGCATAAAAAAAGTGGGTGATAAAATCACCCACACACAGTCATAGCAATTAAAACTATTTAGCAATGCTTACATCTTTAAGCATAATAACTTTAATTTCTTCACCGGCTTTAGCATGGTAGTTCAACCCTTTTGTAATTAAGCCTGTAGCCAAACCTACACCTGCACCAACCGGAAGACCGATTGCAACACCGGTACCAACTTTAACAGGATCAGGTATAAATGCAAAACCAACACCTGCGCCTGTACCTATAGCACCGCCGGTTACTGTGCATAATACCAATTTACCTGTAGTCATCCAAGGGCCTTCTTTTAATTCATAGTTTTTATAGAATGGTTTAGCTTCCATAGAAACTACTTTGCCGTTTGGAAGAACTGCTTTGGTAATTTGAGCGTAAACTCTTGCATTTTTGTTGAACCATTTCGGATCCTGAATTTTTAATACAGAACCTTCAAATTTAGTTCCTGCAGGGAACAATACAGTTCCTTCTTCAGTTGCAATATCTTCGTTAGCAACGAATGTTAAAGCATCGCCTTCATTTGCCAATTCAGATTTAAATTTATCTCCGAAAGCAACATACATAGCGTTGCCTTCTTTAATTACATTTCTTGTGCTGGTAATTAAAACTTCATCAGTCGGAGCATTTTTTACAGCTTGCAAATGTTGTGTTCCAAGTTGTTTTTCTAAATCAGCCCCAACGTATTCAGATTTAATCAAGCCTGCTTTTTCTCTTAATCTGTAAAGAATTACAGCAGCTTCAGCTCTTGATAATACGTCATTTGGTCTTAATTCATTTGGATTTGGATAATTTACGTAAATACCGTAATCAAGAGTTTTTGCATAAGCTGTTTTTGCCCAGGCTGGAACCTGGTTTGCATCAGTATAATTATTTAATAAAGATGCATCAGCTTTCATATCTCTTGTAATATGGCTTACAATTGATTGTGTTTCAGCTCTTGATAATAATTTTTTAGGTTTGAATGTATCATCCGGATATCCGTATACCAAACCTAACTGTTGAGATCTTAACACATCAGAATAAAAGTAATCTGACGTCTTAACATCTGTAAAACTGTTCTTGATGTTAACATTCAGGTTATCATTAGTTAATAGCTTTAATAATGCCTGAACAAAATCAACTCTTTTTACAGCACCTTCCGGATTAAATTTCCCATCAGTTAAAGTCATAACGTTGTTGTCTACAACATTGTTAATTTCTTTAGATGCCCAGTAAGTTGAGCTAACATCAGAAATGTTTGCAGCAAATACAGGTACAGTTGTACTCAAAGCAACAACCCCTGCCGCAAATAAACCAACTAAAAGTTTTCTCATTTCTACTTCCTCTTTTTACTAACTACACCTAGTAAACATTTTCTGTTTGTAGTATATATTATAAAAGAAGATTTGTAAAGTCATTAAATTTTTATATATTATAATATTTATAGGAAGTAAGGAGATAAAAATGGACAATTACACGATGACGAAAATAGTGGCTACACTAGGCCCATCAAGTAACACCAAAGAAATTATACATTCCCTTTTTAATGCCGGTGTTACCATGTTTAGAATGAATTCATCTCATGGAGATATTGAATTTCACAAAAAAAATCTTGATATAATCCGTGAAATTGAAAGAGAAGAAAATACGCTAATCCCTGTTTTATTGGATTTGCAGGGCCCTAAAATCAGAGTAGGCCAATTAAAAGAACCTATCGAAATTAAAAAAGGCCAGGTTCTTAAATTCAAACACATGACAGAGATGGACGGCGATATTATTCCTGTTGATTATAAAGGTATTGCTCAGGATGTTACCCCGGGCGAAATGATTATGATTGACGATGGTAAAATTCAGCTGGTTGTTGAAAAAGCTGAAAATGATGTGGTTTACGCTAAAGTTCAGGCAGACGGCTTGCTAAAACCAAGAAAAGGTATAAATATCCCGGGTTCTCAGGGCAGTCTTGCTGTTTTAACAGAAAGAGATAAAAAGTTCGTTGAATGGGCTTCTCACGAAGATATAGACTATTTCGGCCTTTCATTTGTAAGAGAAGCAAGTGATGTTGTTGAGTTAAGACAATTACTAGCAAGTCATGGCAACTTTACTGCTAAAATTATTTCTAAGATAGAAAAACCACAGGCTGTAAACAACATTGATGCAATTATTGATGTTTCAGACGGTATAATGGTTGCAAGAGGCGACCTGGGTATTGAGATTTCTACGGAAAAAGTACCTATCGTTCAGAAAACAATTATCAGAAAAGCTAATATCAAACGTAAAGTTGTTATCGTAGCAACCCAAATGTTGGAAAGCATGATTGAAAATCCTATTCCTACACGTGCTGAAACTTCTGACGTTGCGAATGCTATTTTAGACGGTACCGATGCTATTATGTTATCCGGGGAAACCGCAGCCGGAGCTTACCCTCTGCAGGCTGTTCAGATGATGAAAAAAGTTGCAGATACCGTTGAAGAATCACCGTTCATGAGAAAAAATAAATTCCCTAGAAAGATGATTGAAGAAGAAAAAGACAGTCAGGCTATGGCAATCGGTATGTCTATCGCAGATATGTCAAAGAAAATGAATGTTAAGGCAGTTATTGCTATGACAGGTTCAGGTTTCACTGCAAGATTTATTTCTGAAGCTCGTTTGAGTGTACCTATTATTGCCTGCTGTCCTTCAAAGTGCATTTGTCGTGATATCAAACTCTATCGCGGGGTATTCCCTTATCCGATGGCTTATAACGGTGCTATTGACGAGCACAGTCTTGATTTACTCGATGAATTTATTTTAAGACACTGGGATATCAAGCAGGGTGATACAGTTATTATTACCGGTTCTGTACCTGAATTGCTGGTAGGCGGTACAAACTTTATTAAAATTCACCAAATCGGTTCCCGCAGAAAATAATTTACTGATGTATATTAGAAAAGGACTCCGCAAATGCGGGGTTCTTTTTTTATATGAAGAAATGTAACGAAATCCACAGAACGTGAAATTAACGAAATAATATATACTTTATATATACAAGAGAACATTAAATAAACACACGAGAGAGAGTATAAAATCCGTTTAACAAAGAGAGAGAAACATTTATTCCTATTCCTACCTTCCTAAAAGAAATTTAAGCCCCGAAACCGGGGCTTTTTTTTATACTAATTCTCCATTCAGGTACCAGGTTTTGCAGTCTGTGATTTTTACTGTTGCAAATTCACCGGTTCTGTCTGTGTCACAAGGAATATGAACAATTTTGTTATTTCTTGTTCTGCCCGTTATTATATTTGTGCCTTTATGATTTTCAAAACCTTCTATTAAAACTTCCATTTCGCGTCCAAGATATTTTTGGTTTGATTTAAGGCAATTTTCCTGAACTTTTTTATTTAATCTTGCAAGCCGTTCTGTTTTTTCTTTTTCTGGGATATATTTATCTACCCATTTCGCGGCAACGGTTTTTTCCCGCGGAGAATATGCCGCCGTATTTGAGTAATCCAGCTCAAATTCATCAATAGCACTTAGTGTATCCAGGAATTGTTCTTCGGTTTCGCCGGGAAATCCTGCGATAAAATCGCTTGTAATAGTGACATCAGGAATTGCGGCGCGTACTTTTTTTACGATTTCTCCATATGTTTCACGGTCATAGCGTCTGTTCATTTTCTTTAAAACTTCGGAGTTCCCGGATTGCATTGGAATATGGAAATATTCGCACACTTTATCCAGCTCTTTTGCGGTTTGAATTAATTCATCTGTAATATCTGTCGGATATGAAGTTACAAACCGTATTCTGAATTTGCCTTCAAGTGCATTTAATTCTTTAAGCAAGTCTGCAAGCCTGTAATTTTTGTCTTTAAAATCTTTACCGTAACTATCTACATTTTGTCCGAGAAGCGTAATTTCTTTAAAACCTTGAGAGAGTGCGTCTTTTGCTTCTTTTACGATAAGCTCCGGAGTGCGGGAGCGTTCTCTTCCTCTGGTATACGGTACTATACAATAAGTACAGAAATTATTGCAGCCTTCTGTTATCGGAATCCAGGCATTAACAGATTTTACACGTTTGATTTCAAAGTTTTTCGCTCTATCATCTTCTGTTGCATTGGTTTCCGTGCATTCACATACACGTTCGCCTTCATTTATAAGCTTTATAATATCCGGAAGCGAATATATTTTATGGGTACCAAGCACAAAATCTACATATGGTGCGCGTTTAAAGATTTCTTTAGCTTTTTGCTGGGCAACACAGCCGCAAAGACCTATTTTTATATGCGGACGGGCTTCTTTCTTCCATTTACCCCATAGACCTATTGTGCTGTAAGCTTTATCTTCGCTCAGCTGGCGAATTGAGCAGGTATTTACCATTAACAGGTCAGCTTCTTTTGGATTTTTAGTTTCTTCGTATCCCAGAGAAGAAAGCATACCGAGCATTCTTTCGGTATCAGACTTATTCATCTGGCATCCCATGGTTTCGATATATACATTTGGCATTAGTGTATTTCCTTATTATTAAGTTTAATCAATGTGATTTTACCATAAAAAAATACCCGCTGAAACAGCTAGAACTTTTTTCCAATATAACTTGACTATCCGGGTATCGTAAGAGTTTCAAAAAAGTTTAAAATAAAACTGGAGTTACAAACAGGACTCAACGAATTAAGGAGAATAAAGTATGAAGAAATTTTTGATGTATTTAGGTATTGTATCTTTCCTGGCAATTCCGGCGCAAAGTGCGTTTGCCTGGGATATTAGTTATTTAAACCCGCTGCCGTACGTTGGAATCGGTCCAAATTATACAAAATTCAGTTTAAATCCTTTTACAGGGTTTAGGAATTGTAATCCATGCAAACGACCTGACAAATGTGACCGATGTGCGCAGGCAGAACCTGTAAAATGTCCGGTCTGTCAGAAGGCTTTTGTCCAGGAAATACCTGATTGCGGATGTAAGATTAGACACTAAATACAGATAAAAACCGGCTGTAAAAGGCCGGTTTTTGACATACTGCTTTTGCTGCTTACATAACCCATGGTGACTGAGGCAGAACAAGAGCTTCGCTTTGTGCGATGCGAAATAAATATTATTTTGTATAGCTCACTACCGCACTGCGTGCACGTTCGCCTGACTCACCTTTTGGTGAGTATGTTTGTCATACCAGAAAGTGCTAAAAGGTGTCATTGCTGTACATGTCAAGTAATTAGTTACATGCCCCATGTTATGTGCATCAATCTGCAATATACATAAGTTATGTAATTTATTGTTCATTTTCTCTTTTTATTTGCGAAGTAAAAAGCGGAACACACTTTTAAAACTATTTACCACTGAGGCATTTGAGCGGCAGGCGAATTAATTCAAGTTCAAAAACGCATTATCAACAACGGACTTTATATCAACACTAATGTCATTATCTGCAGTAGAAAGCCATACTAGATACTCAATGTTCCCGGAAGGCCCTTTTATGGAAGAATATGTCAGTCCTTTAATTTTGTATTCAAGCCCCTTGGCACAATCAATCACATTCTGAATAACGTCCGCGTGAACTTTTTTGTCGCGCACAACACCGCCTTTTTCGACATTTTCCTTTCCGGCTTCAAACTGCGGCTTTATAAGACAAATCATCTCATGAAAATCCGGAGCAAGAAGTTTTTTCAAATTTCCGAGGACTTTTGTAAGCGAAATAAAAGACAAATCACTTACCAGCAAATCCGCAGCCTGCTCACCCTCATCATAAATATCCGAAAATTCACAAATCCGCAAGTTTGTTTTTTCAATAACCTTCACTCTTTTATCAGAACGAATTTTCCAATCCAACTGACCGTATCCGACATCGACAGCATAAACAAACTTTGCTCCGTTTTGCAGCAAACAGTCACTAAAACCGCCTGTAGAAGCCCCGGCATCAAGGCAAATTCTGTCTTGAACCGAAAACTCAAATGCATCCAGTGCTTTTTTAAGTTTAAATCCCCCTCTTGATACATAAGGCATAGATTTAACTTCTATTTCGTATTCTTTTTGAGGATTAATCTGAAAACCGGCTTTTGTAATATATTCATCGTTAATTTTCACATGTCCTGCAAGAATAGCCGCAGCGGCCTTACTTTTTGTATCAAAGTACCCTAAATCAGTCAAATATTTGTCAAGACGTTCTTTCGGCATAACTAATTCTCTCTTAAGTAATTATTTTGCAAAACAGCTGAAATTACAGCAGCCATAGTCCAGAAAATAAACTGAAGCTGCGGTCTGAAAAACACCGTATCAACAAGCCCGTGAACCATTACTGCACAAATAGAGATAACCGCAGTTGATATAAATATGACGTCTTTAATTTTATCTGATTTTATAATGAAAGAAACCGCTTCCTTTAGCATTACAAATAAAAATCCTACAAATGAAATTAATGCAAAAATACCGCTTTCGACTGCTGTTTCAAGGAAAATATTGTATGCACTCAGTGCATCAAACCCTGTGCGCATATATAACCCGTAAATTTCCCTGAAATTTTTATTTCCGACACCAATTCCAAGCAGCCAGTTATCCTTAAACATTTGCCAGGAAGACTGATAAACATTAAACCTGAAAGAATTTGAAGAGTCCTGCCTCATTGCAAATATTGAAAATACTCTTGCTCTCAGGGCACTTACAAACAACAATGCCGCAGTCGCAAACGCAAAACAGGATGCAAGAATTGCCAAAAATAATTTTTTAAACCTGTGCCACAAAAACTTTGCAGCAACAAAGAACAATCCCGCAAAAATTACCATACAACCAATATATGAACCTCGGCATCCTGTTAAAAACAAAGTTATTACAGACAATAAAGCAAATCCGAGTGCAGCAAAGCCGGATTTAAAATATTTCTGCGTAAAGAAATATGCACTCAGCCCAAATAAAGAAGGAATGCCCGCAACAAAATATCCCCCGAGAAGATTCGGATTATAAGGTTTCAAAGTTCCGTATACACGTGTCATAACCTCTTCCGGATTTAATTTTGAAACATCCTGCCAGGTTGAAATTTCATCAACATGAGCAAAGTTTTGCATAATTCCCATTATACTTTCAAAACTAATACACACCCCGATTGCTGCAAGAATATACGGAATTTTATTTGTATTATGCTTAAGATAATGAACAACCGAAACATAAAACCCAAGGTACGTAACAGTTTTCATAAAACCTTTTAAACTCAGGGCAAAAAGACTCGAGCCTGCCAGACTTATGATTACAATCATAAAATATGCCAAAAGCCATAATTCAAATTTAACAGGCTCACATTTATCCCCAGGTTTTGTCAGCAGTTGTAAAATTGTTAAAAACACAGTAATAAGCGCAATAAACCCTATTACATCGGAAGATAGACAAGTTGATGTCAAAAATACAAGAATTATAGAAGCGAAAATCAGTTTATCCAGATTTTGCAGGAATAAACTGTTTTCGTATAATATATTCAACTTTGACTGAGTAAATTTTAAAAAACTATTGAACATCATCAATCTTGTTTATATTGGTATCAACATCACTTTTAATATCATCATGGGAAACAACGACATTAGAAACTGTGCCGTTAAATTTATAATTTCCGCCCTCTAATGTAATAGGCAGCCCCATTTTTATTTTGTTTCCGCCGACAACTGCGCCGTCCTTTGTAATTTTAGCCGTATCAGTAAGAGTGACAACAATATCATAAAGACTATTCTGAGCAACATCGTCTACAATCAAGACATTTTTTGCGGCATTCCTTGAACTTGATAAAACAGGAAGAATAGTCTTTTTTCTTTCGGTTTTTACATTAACTACTTCCAAATCAGAATAAGGAACATTTCTTATGCTTATAAAAGTCTTATCTCCCGCTTTCAAAGGTGTTTCTGAGCCTGTAAGCGTAATCCCCCTCAAAAAGACATCAAAAACTATCGGGGAAGTTGTTTCTATTTGCTTGTCAGCCGTCTGTCTGAACTGTTTAAAAGTTAAAAACCCGACAGCCAGAGCAATTGCAACTCCAAGAATTACAATTAAATCAAACGGTTTTAAATTTTTTAAAAAATCAAATTTTTCCATAAAGATCTCCTTCTACTAGAGTTTATCAACTGCAGCAAGAAGTTCGCTGACAGTAGTTGTAGCGCAGCCCCATTGTTTTACGACAATGCTTGCCGCAACATTTCCGATAAGAGCAGCATAAACAGGATCAGCACCTGCTGCCAGAGCAAGTGAATAAAC
>CALUUU010000048.1 GCA_944324035.1 Candidatus Gastranaerophilales bacterium | reverse complement strand
CCTAGTAAAATATATTACAAGCGGGCCTATTGTTGCGATGGTATTTCAGGGATATAAAGCTGTCCAGGGTATTCGTCACGTCTTGGGTGCTACTGATCCTTGTGAAGCTGATGTGGGTTCTATCAGAGCAGATTACGGACAGTTAAAGGCTTATAACGTAATTCATGGTTCTGACAGTGTTGAAAGCGCAGAAAGAGAAATTAATCTTTACTTTAAGCCGGAAGAACTCTGTACTAATTACAAAAACATGATGGAAATCGTAACAGAAAGTATGGGTTAATCTCAGAAATTATGACGAGCGAAAAAGATTATTTTAACTATAAATTAATTCACAAATGTGCGCAAACAGGTGCAAGAGCCGGAGTGTTTACAACTCCTCACGGTATTATAAATACTCCGATTTTTATGCCTGTAGGTACAAATTCTGCTGTAAAAACTCTGGTATCCGATCAAATTATGGATACCGGAGCTCAGATTATTTTGGCGAATTCTTATCACTTATATTTACGGGCGGGAACAAAGTTAATAAAGCAATTTGGCGGAATTCATTCCTGGATGAACTGGCACAAGCCTGTTCTGACTGATTCCGGCGGGTTTCAGGTCTTTTCGCTTTCAAATTTGAGAAAAATAACAGAAGACGGGGTTGAGTTCAGAGATCCGAAAGACGGTAAAAAACATTTTATATCGCCTGAAGTGTCTATGGAAATTCAGCAGGACATCGGTGCTGATATAATTATGGCCTTTGATGAGTGTGCACCATATCCTTGTGATTACGATACTGCAAAAAAAGCAATGGAGCGAACTCATAGGTGGCTGGAAAGATGCTTTAAGGCAAAGGCAAATCCGCGCCAGGCTCTTTTCCCGATTGTTCAGGGGGCGTTTTATGATGATTTAAGAGCTGAAAGCGCAAAAGTTATTTCATCCTATGATGCTGTCGGATACGCAATCGGAGGCTTAAGTGTCGGCGAGACAAAAGATATTATGAATCATTTTGTTGAATTTACAGCACCGCTTTTGCCTGAAAATAAGCCAAGATATCTTATGGGTGTCGGAACTCCGGAGGATTTGCTTGACGGAATTAAACGCGGTATTGATATGTTTGACTGCGTTCTGCCTACACGTAATGCCCGCCATGGCTCATTTTTTACCTGGGATGGAAAACGTAATATCAAAAATAAAGAATTTTGGGATGATTCAAGTCCGCTTGTCGAAGGCTGCAATTGTTATACTTGCAGAAATCATTCAAAAGCCTATATAAGACATCTTTTCAGGTGCCAGGAAAGTACAGCGGCAACATTGCTTTCTATCCATAATATTCAATTTTTGGTTGAGTTTTCGCAAAAATGCCGTGAAGCTATACTACATGATAGATTCGGCGATTTCTTTAATGAACATTATTCAAGATTATTCAGGGGATAATATTATGAATTTAAAAAAAGGTTATTTTATTACGTTTGAAGGTATTGATGGCTGCGGGAAAACCACGCAGATGGAACTTTTAGCGGATTATTTGAGAGATGTTAAAGATGTTGCGGTTATAGAAACAAGAGAACCGGGCGCTAAAGGGTTAGGCGAAAAAATCAGAGGGCTTCTGTTGGATTACGACGGAGATGTTTCGCCGCAGTGTGAAATGTTTTTGTTTCTTGCGGATAGGGCACAAAATATTGATATGATAGTTAATCCTGCGGTTGAAGCAAGAAAAATTGTATTATGCGACAGGCATACAGATAGCACTATAGCTTATCAGGGCTATGGCAGAGGGCTTGATATTGAAGAGTTAAATACATTAAATTCTCTTGCAACGCGCCATAGAAAGCCTGATTTAACAATTGTTTTTGACGTTGATGTTCAAACTTCTATGCATCGTATGGGAAAAGAGCAGGACAGAATTGAAGCTGAAGGGGCAGAATTCCTTAATTCAGTACGTAACGGATATTTAACTATTGCACAGATGGAGCCGGACAGAGTAAAAGTTGTTGATGCTTCACGTTCCGTAGACGAAATTCATAAAGACGTTATAACATTGATAGATGAACTTTTAACATAACCCATGGTGCCTCAGGCAGCACATAACATGGGTTATGCAAAGTACGGTTGAATTGCTTTGCGCCTATGCCTCTTAGCTTATTTTTCAAGATAAGAAATTATCGCATCAGCAAAAGCTTTTGCAGACTGGTAATTTTGAGCGGTAATGATATTTTTATCATCCACTACATAAATAGCTCCCGGGTTTTCTTTTACAAAAACTGCATCATATTCTTTCAGTTTATCCTCAACAGAATAAGGAACAATGTCATCTAATCCGGCTTCTTTTTCTTCTTCGTTTGTGAAGGCAGTCATCTCCGTATCTTTTATAATTTGCTTTGCAGATAAAAACGCAGCAGGGCCGTGGCAAATTGCAGCAATAAGCTTGTTTTCTTCATTAAAATCAGAAAGTAACTGTCCTAACATTTCACTGTCAGCCAAATCAAATAACGGGCCGTGCCCGCCCGGGATTACCACTGCATCGTATTTCTTTGTGTCAATATCAGAAAGACTTTCCGGATGATCCAAAGCCTCTTTAGCCTTATGCCATTTTATATCATCAATAAGGTTTTCACTTTTAGGATCAATAGGCGAAGGTTTGCCATGCAAGGTGACCGCCGTAACTTCAAATCCTTCATCCAAAAAAGCAAGATAAGGAACTGCAAATTCTTCAAACCACACTCCTGTTTTATGGTGTTCCGTCAGCTTATCTGCTTCGGTTAAAACCATAAGTATATGTTTCCTCGAAATCTCAAGCGCGCAAGCTTCAGTTTCATTTTCTTCAATAACTTCTACATCTTTTATCTCGTCATTCATAAAAAACCTCCTCATACAATATGAAAAAATAAACTATAAAATTTTCATATTGCCGGCAAGGTTATTTTTTTATTTCAGTAACTTTGAAAATCCCGTAAGTTTTATTCAATATTCTATGCGGAGTAAATATCATTTTGTAATCTCTATCCTCAAGTACAAAACCGTCAGCCGGAGTCAGCGGGGTAACTTCCAATATTGCATAAAGAGGTTTATCACTCTTTTTATTGGCTTCATGTATCCAGGTAGGAGAAAGATAATATTTTGCAACTTCCAATAACGGAGTGTCATAAGTTAAATAATCAGAAATCTCACCTGTTGCATAATAGTAAATATCAAGATTTTTATCTTTTATATACGGAATAAATCTCATATCAAAAGCCTTGAAAATCATAACTTTACCGTTATTTTTAACTTCATCAGTTACAAATGATTCCGCCATAACTTTAGAACCCGAATTAAAATACCCCGGAGTATAGCTCATATGCGAGAATATCTGCGCAAAGAATAATAAAGCAACAGCAATTTCTGCAATAACAGCCTTTCTTGATGACAGGTCAAAATATTTCATAATCCATAACCCGATAAGAGCATAGATATAGAAAAAGATATAATGATGAGGGCCGCCGCCATATTTTGTCAAAAAAGTCCAAAGCATTGCAGCTATCGGGAAAAGCAATATAAAAAGGACTCGTTTATTTTTATAACAATAAACAGGGAGTGCCAAAATAACTGAACCCAGAGCAAAAACATTCAAATAATCAACAAGATTATGATGTTCAGAAATTAAATAAGAAGAGAATCTATGTAAAAACAGATTATCTTCATTAATAAAATTTGCATTTGAGCAGCCAAGCTGCCATAGAATAAGAACTGCCCCAACAGCAAGTATCATAAAAGAAATTCTAAAATCTTTTCTGGAAACACGACCATCAAGAGCCTCTTTTATCATATCAAATACATATACAAAGCCAAAAGCTGCAGCTCCAAATAAAGCGATAACACTGGTATTTGCGCACAATATTATACAAGCCGCGTAAAGCAAAGGCTTTTCCAAACGTTCTTTATAAAAAGCAGCCAGCATAAACAAAAACATAACGCCGACAGCATAACATCTTGCAACAACCGGAATTTGCGCCAGAAATATATATGAAAACGACACCATTGTCTTTGTAACCGGATGAAGCGGCGCCTTCTTCCAAAAGATTATCATCGCTACAAACGCAAACAGCCAGTTAAGAATCAGCATCGGATACGGATACCATAAGTCAGCTTTTGCAAACGGCATTATAAGGAAATACCAGATGAAAGTATGCCCTTCTACATTCATAAGCGCAATCAAATCAAGCGGCGACAATTCTTGTGCAATAATATAAGCGTGTGCTTCATCAAACCATGGCTGATGAAACGCGACTCTCAAGAGTGTTATGATTGCCCATAAGATTATTACAATCCAAAATGTTTTATTATGATTTAACTTCATGGTATTCCTTTTCGGTATTTACAAGCCAGAGAATATTTTTATCAAGGCTGCCTTTTATCACATTTACAGCCTCAATTCCGCTCAACATAGAATGATCCATATTGTTATATTTATGCTGTCCGTTACGCCCGATACAATATAAATTCGAAATAGCGGCAATATAATTTTTTACGACATCAAAATCTTTATACACCCCGAAATATGCAGGATAAGCCTTTTTAACTCTTATTCTTACACTATCCAAAATATCTGTTCTGTCGACAACCCCAAGCTTTTCAACCTCGGAAATTCCAAAATTAATCATATCATCGTCCGGCATAGTCCACATTTCATCGCCTTCGTTACAGAAATATTCAAGACTTATGAATACTTTATTTTTGAAATCTTTCACAAGGTAAGGCGACCAGTTATTCATAATCTGCAGACGTCCTGCTGTAACATCATCCTCCTGGATATAAATCCAGCTGTCAGGACAAATGTTATTAATTGTCGGAATTTTCGTATTATTCTTCAGATTTATCTTGTTACAGTATAAGCCGACAAGCATATAATCCCTGTATGGCAATTCTCTTGCAATATTTTGTACATTTTCCGGAACATTTTTACCAAGCGCACAAACCAAATCCTTTACCGGCATTGATGAAATATAATAATTTCCTTTGTAAGTTTTGTTTTCACCGTTTTCAAGACAATTTACTGCCTGAATATTTTCTCCGTCAAACTCAAATCCAGTAACCTTTGCGTTCAGGTGAATTTCTCCGCCAAGGCGTCTTATTTCATCCGCCATATAATCCCAAAGCTGGCCGCAGCCAAATTTCGGATAAAAATATTCTTCTATTAATGAAGTTTCTTTTTGCTTATTTGAAATAAGTTTTAGCGGCGATAAGATTGCATTCAGAACAGCCTTTGAAAGCGACAATCCTTTTATACGCTGTTCGCCCCATTCTTTTGAAATATCCCTGGGATGAAGCCCCCAGACTTTTTGGGTATACTTTTCAAAAAACATTTTATAAAGAACTGTTCCGAAACGGTTTATCATAAAATCTTCCAGATTTTTTTCATCTCTTTTTACGAAACAGGATTTTATATAGCTCATACCCGCGCGAAAAGTTCTCAAGATACCCATATTTAAAATAGTTGAAGCTTTCAAACTAATAGGGTAATCAAAAAATTTTCTCAAATAATAAATTCTGGAAACTCTTTTGCGTTTAAGCATAACCCTGTCAGTTTCGTCAGGATCCGGGCCGTTTTCTGAAACTGTAATTTTTCGTCCTAAAATCTTATCATCAATCGGAGGTTTTCCTTGGAGCGGTAAAATTTCTTCCCAAAAATCAAGGATTTCCTGATTTTTAGAAAACAGTCTGTGTCCGCCTAAATCAATTCCGTTTCCGTTATAGTGAACAGTTCTGGAAATTCCGCCCACACAATCAAGTTCCTCTAAAACAACAGGCAGTATATCCTCAGTCTTTGTTAAAAAGTTATAAGCTGCACTCAAACCAGCCGGTCCAGCCCCAATTATAATCGCAATCTTATCTCTCATTCTCCCTCCGATAAAGAAATTCTACAATAAAAAGCTCGCAAGGGCAAGAAATTTAAGCAAAAAAGCTCTGTTAAAACAGAGCTTTTCAATCAAGAATTATAAATAAACTATACGTTGACTAATGAACCGAATGTTATATTATTTCCACAAGAAACATTATCAACATCAGGCAAAATAGTATTTTTAATATTTCTCAAATCTTCCTGCATCAATCTTCTTGGAGAACCATCTGCCATAGAGTGGTTTCTCAAAAGATATGACGGATGGAAAATTGTCATAGCCTTATATTCAACGCCGTCAACTGTAATTGTCATCCACTGACCTCTTACTTTTGAGATAGTTTGTTTTTTATCAAGAGTTACAAAAGATTTCAATGCAGTTGCACCGCAAAGAATAATTGCATCAGGTTTTATAATATCAATCTGCGCATCCAAAAATTTTCTGCATGCAGCTTTTTCTTCATCAGTCGGAACTCTGTTTTCAGGCGGACGGCATTTTACAGTGTTAATCATATAAACATCTTTATCACGCGAAATACCGGCTTCTGTTAAAAATTCTGTAAGCAATTGTCCGGCTCTTCCAACAAACGGTCTGCCTGTTTCGTCTTCCATTTCACCCGGAGCTTCACCAATCATAACTATTCTTGCTGTAGAAGCATCGCCGTCAGAGAATACAACATTATTACGGGTTTTAGCCAAAGCGCAGCCGGTACAACTTTCACACTTTTGTCTAACTATCTCCAGACAATTTTTCTTCATCTTCTCTCTCCTCTTTCTCTATTTTAAATAAGCCAACGTTATATTTTTTACAATATCGTTTCAATTCCTTAATAACAACATCCGAAAGTATGAAAACTGCTATTAAGTTCGGAACTGCTAAGAACAAAGTAAACGCATCTGAAAGATTAATTATACTCTTAAAGTTCATTGCAGAACCTATAATAATGAATATACAATATATAACCTGAAAAGTTCTTGTTGTCAATTTTGTATCACCGAACAAAAAAGTCCATCCTTTAACTCCGTAATAAGAGCCGCAGAGCATGGTGGATAAAACAAAACAGCTTGCCATAAAAGTCAATAATATCGGGAAAAACGGGCAAACAGTACCGAAAGCTTTTGAGGTTAATTCAATACCTGCAAGCCCTGTATTTTGTAAATAAACTCCGCTTACAACAATTACAAAAGCTGTTGCAGCCCCGACAATTACGGTATCAACAAACGGCTGGAGCATGGCGATAAATGCCTGTGCCACAGGTTTATTCGTCCTGACGGCAGAAAAAGCAATAGGAGCAGTACCAAGACCGGCTTCATTTGCAAACATTGCCCGCCTGAAACCCCACAACATGCAGGCAAACATCCCGCCTTCCATAGCTCTTGGCTTAAATGCTTCTGTAAGAATTACATGAACCGTATGCGGCAAATGACCTATATTCATTAAACAAATTACAAAAGCCGATAACACGTATAATGAACACATTACGGGGGTAACTTTTGATGTAAATCTGCCTATAGCCTTAATTCCGCCGATTATTGTGACATAAGTTATAACTGCAACAATCAGCCCCAAAAGCCAGCTCTGATTATGGAAGAAACTATTCTCCCCGCCTGTGACTTCTGTTATTTGGGTTGTCATGGCATTTATCTGAAAAAGGTTCCAGCCGCCAATCATTGCAAAAATACAGCAAACAGCGTAGATTTTTGCCAAAAAAGGTGCAAACGGCCCAATTATTTTATGATTTTTTAATCCGTTTTGAATATAATACATAGGCCCGCCGTCAACAGTTCCGTCTTTATTAATCTGTCTGAATTTTAATCCTAAAAGAACTTCAGCAAATTTTAAAGCCATTGAAAAAACACCTGCAACCATCATCCAGAAAATAACTCCAGGGCCTCCGATAGAAACAGCAGCAGCAGAACCAGCAACATTACCAATGCCGGCAGATGCCGAAATTGTAGCCGTCAAAGCCTGGAATGCCGAAACTTCACCATGTTTTTTCCTTACAATGACATCCTTATGCTCATAATTTTTTGTAATTAATTTTATTGCGTGTTTAAATCCCCAAAATCCGATAAAACGGGTTCTAAATGTAAAATAAAGCGCCGCACACATTAAAAGTGCAACCAAAAATTCAACCCTAACGCCATGAATTGTTACGGAAGAAAATATTATCCCTGAAATTTTATCGGCTATCGGAGATAGTAAACTATCAATTGCGCTATCTAAATTCATCGTAAATATATTTTATCATGAACATACAAAAATACGGCAGAGATTATCATCTGCCGTATTTTATATTACATATTTTAATTATGCAGCTGTTTTAATCTGGTTGTTTTGCGGCTGCAATTCAGCTTGCTGAGCTTTTTGGGCATCTTTTGCCTTTTTGTGGGCAAGATACTTTTCACAAATTATATTTGCCGGTTTTGTAACAATAATAGGAACAAGGAATCTGTAAACCAGAGCAAATACAATAATTGAACGAAGAGCTGCAAAACCTTTCATTTTTGTCATTAAATTATCATAATCTTTCGGGTCAATAAAATGTTTTTTACCGAATTTTTCAAGATAGCTGTCAAGCGTATAAAGAGGTTCTTTATCTACTTCAGCCAGACCTTCATTTCTTAACATTATCTTTTCGTTCTTTTCTTTCAAGTTATGTCTGATATCTTCGGCATTAGGAACATTTAAGTCAAAATATTGTTCTTTTTTGGCGCTCCACCAATCTTTCAAACGTCCGTCAAGGAACAGGGCGCCTGCCGTAGATAAAAGGAATGTCAGGAACTGGTTAACTGCAAGGGTTTTCTTTCTGTCTTTATCCATTTTCTTATTGGTTAAGGTCTGCTGCATATATACACCGCTTGTTATTGCAGAACCTCCGATAAGGAAGAATTTAATTGCATTGTCTTTATGTTTTATTTTATCCGCAATATGATTTATAAATCCGTTATCAAAAACCGGTCTGCAAATATTCTTTCCAACCCAGTTGCAGAAATTATCATAAGCATCGGATACAGAATTAAATGATTTAGATTCACCGGTTACGGATCTCACAATCCTGTTTTCTGCCGCATTTAGTATTCTTTCAGCAGCTTCTTCTTTTCCAGTAAAAGCTTGAGGTCTTTTGTTTGATTTATTATATTGATTATATGAGTTATAATATGTATTAAATCTTACATCCATTATTTTTGACCTCCTGAAAAATCTTTCATGGATTTTGTCATAAATCCGGAAATTGTTGTCATACTGTCATCGACCGCAGCAGGTTTTGAGTTATTATTTATATTTGCCTGAACAGTTTCCGGTTGAGGAGCCGGCTGTGCCTTTTTCTTCTTTTCGAGATGGAACACATACTTCAAAATCAACGGAATAAGAGCAATGGTGAGCGCTGCTCTAGGTACTGCAATAACCCACTCTACAACGTTATGCATTGTTGTATCTATTGCTTTTATATGTTTGTCGAGTCCCCGGATTTGATCTCCGAGTGCTTTTTTAGCAGCAGCATCATCTGTCAGTTTTAATTGACGTTTAAGTTCATTTAATTTATCAGTTTTCGAAGTTATAATTTTTAAACCTTTATCAAATTTTCTGACAATTTTTGCTTCAGCTTTATTTTCTTCTATGCATTTTTGGATTTCATTTTCACTCATATTATATTGGTCAGCTAAAATTTTACGGATTTCGGCTTCCGAAAGTTTATCAAAATCAGCTTTACTCATTTTTTGTGCGTCTTGTATAATATACTTGCTGCCGGAATCAAGAGGGCTTGTTACAATAGTTGAAAAAATAAATCCGACAATAGCTGAAGCCATTGAGTGGCCTGCCGCATAGATTTTGTCATCCTTATCTTTTTTACCCGGAAGAGCCACTGTGGCTGCCGGTCTTAAGAGTCCTGCCAGAAACAGTGCTATTAATGCGGAACTTGCAATATTGTGTTTGCCGGAAAATTTTGTCAGCCACTGAAAAGCGCCGCTTTTCAAAATTTTCTCCATGAACGAACTAGCGGCAGCCACACTATTGTTCTGACTACCGCTAAACGTTATATTATCTCTTTTTTCTCCGCACAAACCCGCACTCTTTCCCATCACTCCCGGATCTGCATATTCACAATCCGACTTATATCGGTGTTTGTGGGTAAAATTGTAATTCAAAGGTTTAATATTCATTTCTCACCAAATAATTATGTCTTCTACAATTATTCTAAAACAAAGAAAAAAAAATTTTGCTACCAGATTTAAAAAACTTTACAAAAAAACTTAAATAAGCTTTACAACTGCATTTGAAAGATTATAGAACATTCCGCCCGCAATTACAAATTGTTCAACGGAACTGCTTGTATAAAAAATATCACTGCCGTTTTTAGGATTTTCTGACAATAAATGATTGAATTCCAAATCGGCTTTTATAAACTTCACAAAAGCTTCAGCCGGATTTATAAAAAGTTCTTTATCGGCAATTTGAGAAAGCTGAGGCAATAAAAAAGGATAATGGGTACAGCCCAAAACTATCCTGGCCGGTCTGAATTCCAGCATTTCAGACAATTTTTCTTTTATTTTTCCCAGAGCTTCCGGACTGTTTTCCTCATGATTTTCAACGATTTTTACCCAATCAGGACAAGCAATTTCAACAATATTTTTTTCCGGGGAAAAGCTCTTTATACCTTTTGAGTAAGCGTGTGAATTGACTGTTGCCTGTGTCGCAAACACCCCTATAGTATCAACTTGCAGACCTGATAAAAGCTTTGTAACAGATTGAATTATGGGATAAAGTTTAAAAGAATAATCATTCTTTAAAATATCATAAACAGTTGCCGACGTAGTGTTACAAGCCATTACAACAGCTTTTACACCCTGTTTTTCAAAAAATTCAAATGCATATTTTGAATACTCAATCAACTGTTCTTTTGATTTTTCGCCGTAAGGCATATTTTTTGTGTCGCCGAAATAAATACAATCTTCATTTGGAAGAATATTTCTAAATTCTTTCAATACGGTTAATCCGCCGACACCTGAATCAAAAAAGCCGATAGGGTTATTTTTATTTACTGTCATTGAAGTAATTTTTTATTCCCTCCACAATAGCTTTTGCTGTAGCCTGTTTTCTGGAATCTCCCAGTAATGCGGCTCTTTCAGCAGTATTCGAAATAAAGCCTATTTCAACAAGAATAGCCGGATCTGTAGTGTGATTAATTACATAGAATTTAGATTTAAACAAACCTCTGTTCGGAGAATCTACAGCACTGGCAATTGAGGCGTGAACAGATTGAGCCAGAGGAATACTTTCCTGATGATAATAGTGCGTTTCTACCCCTCTGGAGGTTTCACTTGTGCTTGAATTTACGTGAATACTCACAAATATATCCGGCTCGTAATCTTCGCTCATCTGAACTCTGTCCTGAAGTGATACATAAGAATCCCCGGTTCTTGTCATCAAAACGTCATAACCCTGTTCTTTCAAAAGTTTTTCAACGCGTTTTGCTACATCAAGTGTAATAAATTTTTCATGAGCACCGTTTCTTGTTGCACCAACATCAGAACCGCCATGACCAGCGTCAATAACTACTTTGTGCTTACCTGCATGAGTTTGTGAAGGTTTAGTTATAACAGGAACAGTAACCGCCGGAGTTTCTTTTTCCTGCAGTTTAGGAGCTTTTACCTGGATTTTCAGGGATTTACCGTCTGCACCGGTAAACGCCGTAACTAAACTTCCATACTCTATAGGAATAGTTAATTTTAAGCCTTTTGGCTGTTCTGATATTTCCGATTTTTCAAAAGGAGTACCGGCAAACGCCTTTTTAAAAGCTTCTTTATCAAAATTTGAAATATTAAACATATACACTATTACCTGGGTATTTGTTCTGTCAAACCCGTGTATAAGAGCTGTATTAAAATTTAGAGTCATTGCACTTGACTGTTCGTCAATTTTATAATTTGAATACCCGTTAATAAGCCCATCGCTGTTTGGTATCATATCATAGCTTATTTTTTCGGTATTTCCTATTAAAAGCCCCTGGTTATCTTTTGAGTAAATCGGTATATATTTTGTGACATCAGGAGTTGTAATTACGACACGGGCTTTATTAACCGAAAACTGCCCTATCTTAAATTTATCCTGACCGCCCAGAGAATATTCTTTATTTCTCAAATTTTGGTTTACAAGAGTGTTAGGCAAATCAAAGATAATTCTCAGCGGATTAGTTAAAATCATCGGTTTTTCTATTCCGACAGAGCCCATACCGCTTATTAATACAGCCCCGTTTTTGGCGGAGATTCTATCAACGTAAAATTTTGTATTTAATTTAAGCTCCTGTTTCACAAAAGACTGCGAATTAAAGGCATTGTTAATCTGAGCAAGCGGATCATTCTGCTGCTCCACTGCAGCAGAAACCGTCATATATTCATAAAAATCACTTGATGAAGCATGATCATCGCGATAGGTATTTTGCATAAACGGGTTTTGCGCAATAGCATTTTTCAATTTTATAATAATATTATTTTGAACTTTCAAAAACTGCATTGAAGA
>CALUUU010000047.1 GCA_944324035.1 Candidatus Gastranaerophilales bacterium | reverse complement strand
ATCCTTTTTTCCCTATCTGTCAGAATATCCAGCAAACCTGCAACACTTGATTCAAGATTTGCATTTTTGACATGGGTGTCAGGAGAATTATAGCTTTTGTCTTCGATATAATCACCAACGCATAAATCGTCAGTAACCGGTGTTTCAAGGCTTATCGGTTCTTTTATCAGTGCCCTTTTTATTGATTGTATATTCTTTGTGGTAAGTTTGAGTTTTTGGGCGATTTCTGTATCATATGGCTCTCTCCCAAGTTCAAAAGAAAGCTGTGAATATGCTTTTTTATATTTTCTGATTTTATCTGCCATGTGGATTGGTATCCTGATGGTTTTTGAATTGTTTGCAATAGCGCGCATAATTGTTTGTTTTATCCACCAGGTTGCATACGTTGAAAATTTGCAGTTTTTAGAATAGTCAAATTTTTCAGCAGCCTTGATTAGACCAATTGAACCCTCCTGAACTAAATCCATGAACAACACTCCCTGGCCGATAAATTTTTTTGCAATACTTACGACAAGTCTTAAATTTGCCTGAACTAATTTTCTTTTTGCAATAAGCGCCTGCTTATCTTTTCCTTCCTTTATTTCTTTACCGAGTATTTTTTCATCTTTAGAATTTAGCAGTTTAATTTTTCCGATATCTTTTAAATACATCTGTAAAATATCGTCTTCCTTGGCTATCGAACTAAAAGTTTTAGGTTCTTCCGGGTTTACTGCATCATCATCAAGAGATAAATGTTCAAGTTCTGTTTTGGGGGTACTGTTTTCAAAGTCGCTGTATAAAGTATCCAGAGCTAAATTTGTGTTAGATTGCATTTTTAATCCTCTCTCATCTATTCTTAACTTTACCTACAAAATTTTTGACGAAAGAGGTTGAAAAAAGTTTCAGGATTTTATAAATTCAACGCGTGGACAAATAATTCCGCAGCTTTTCGGTTGTAAGCACGCCCGTCATCCGTTGTAAACAGATTTTTCCAGTGGCTTAACGGTGTTCCGTCCGTTGAGTAAGAAGGATTTGTCATCATAAGATGGTGTGTTGATGTGTCATATCTTAAAGGAAATAGGTCTTCCATCTGCATAAAACTCGGCAGTTTATCGCTTGGATATTCGTATGCGAAAAGGCAGTTGTTTATTTTGTTTAGCCTGTCCTCGTATCTGGAGCCGCCCGGATTATTATCGTTTGAAACTTCAATTCCGGGTGCATAATCTCTTGAGAATTTGAATTTTTCCGCCCATTGTTTCACGTTTTGGAAATCATCAGGTTCAATAAAAGCTGTTCCTGCAGTCAGTCCCATATTTTTGTACCTGTCAAAATCTCCCGAGCTTTTTTCTCCCACAAAACTGAGTGTTGTTTTGCCGCTTCTTGCTCTTATCTCATTTAAGATATACTGCATTTGTCCATATTCCGGCAAATCTCCGACTCCTGTGTAATTCGCGCAGTCGTAACCTCCTATGTGTTTTGCCGAATCAAAAAATATGCATTCAAATCCTAAATTTATAAGTTTTACGTGATCATTTATAAATATTTCCTGGTGTTCGGGGTTACACCAGTTAAAACCTTCTTCCCGGTCAGGGTATGCTGTTTTTATCTGGTCGGCTGAGATTACAGTCCTAAATCCTGTTTTAAGTCCGTGAAAGTGCGCAAGGTCATTAAATGCAATAAGCTGTTCTTCAGCAGAAATTTTATCTGTAATTTCGAAATCTATAATATTTCCGCTGTAGCCTGTATTTAATTTTATCCCATAGATTGAATTTTCTTCAAAAGGGCCTTTGTTATATCCGTCACCATATATATTTGGAAAAATCTGGGATAATATTATGCAATTAGCCCAGCTTTTTGCAGACGGCGGAATTGCAGGCAAAATTTTTATGGCGCTGAGAAGTCCGTTTTTTGTAAGATTTCTATGCATCTCAGCAATTGCGCGCTCATTTATCTCAATATAATTTGCAAGTCTTCCCCATTTGTCGCCGTAATTCGGGCTTTCTATATTTTCAGGAAATGTGTGAAAAAATTCCTCGCATTCGCACATGGTTACAATAGATTCTACAGCCTTTTTAACTGAACGCCCAAGAAGTTCGTAGGGTAAAATATTCCCTATCCATTTTTTTCTGCCGGAAGTAAATTCGTGCTCCTTTGTCCATTTGTCGTAATGCAGGATGGTATTATGACCTAGTGCCTGTAATAATTTATTTACGGAATTCATAAATCTATTATTATCGTTCTGATATATAATACATTACTCTGAACGGCAGTTTATAGAAATTTTATTCTAAATATTTTGACTAATGCTTCTAACAAATTTTTTTCTTTAACTTTCATGTTGAATAAGTTCGGGAGGACAGCAGGCTTAATGTTAACTTACAAAAAACACTCAAAATAAAAAGAGGATTTGGAAAATCCAATCCTCTTTTTATGGTGGGCGTTAGAAGACTCGAACTTCTGACCCTCTCCTTGTAAGGGAGACGCTCTACCAACTGAGCTAAACGCCCTTAAAAACCGGGGTGTCTTTCGACATCTTTTATCCTAACTTAAACATTTTTTATTGTCAATAACTTTTTGTTTTTTATAAATTTAATTTTTCGAAATTTATTAGCTTGAAAAATCTCTGAATATAGTTTATACTAAAGGAAAAAGGAGGATAGAAGTATGCAAAAGTTAACAATAGCACGAAGATACCGGGAGGGGGGTATCTGTATCTAAGGTATTGCAAGGGTTTGAACCCATTAGTCATTGCGGACGATGCCTAATCAATAAAATCAATATTTGTGAAATTTTAAAAATTTGTCAGGGGAATTTCCTGGATTGCTTCAACGCTGCGCGTTTCGCAATGACGCAAAGTGTCATTCTGAGGGGTTTAAACCACGAAGAATCTAGTATACAGAGATCCTTCACGTCCGTTCAGGATGACCGTGTGTTAAAGAAAAAAGCGGCATTTACGTTAGCGGAAGTCTTAATAACCCTTGGTATAATCGGTGTAGTAGCTGCTTTGACTCTTCCGGGTTTAATACAGTCAAATAACAATAGAGTAGTTGAAACAAAATTAAAGAAATTTTATTCCCAGATAAACCAGGCGATATTGTTAGCAGAAGCAGAATACGGACCAAAAGAATATTGGTATAGTGTCACCAATAATGTAGAAATAGGGGCAGACGGGAATCCAATACCCGGGAGTTCAAGCGGTGAGAAGTGGTTTATGAAGTATATTGGAGCTTATATGCCAGTAATAAAAGTAGAATATGATGACCTTGCCCGTCCAACCTATTTTTTCAAAGACGGCACGGCCTTAAAACAAATGAATGGTTCAATGCAGACATCTCAGGAAATGAATTTTCGCGACTGGTTATTTTATACATCAAATCCGGCAAAATGTGAAAAGTTGTACGGTTCAGAAATATCCTCACGAGGCAGATGTGCTTGGTCATTTAATTTTGATCCAAACACTGGCGGCTCAAATTTCAAATATCTAAAGGGTAAAGGTTTTGAACCTTATACGTATGGCTGGCAAGGTAATATGCAATCTCTAATAGATGCTTGTAAAGGTTCTAAGCCTGAATATTGTACAGCATGGATTCAGCGGAATGGCTGGGAAATCCCTGATGATTATCCATATAAAGTTTCTTATTAATAAAAATCCCCTCTTTTATAAGAGGGGATTTTGTTATTATTCATAAATCCAGCCGTTTGTAAGGTCTATTGTTAAAGGTTTAAGCAGTTTTAAATAGACTGTATCTTCAGGTGTTGCATCAAGTTTTTCACCTTTAAGTGTTGCTCTTACAAACTTCATAAACCAGTTTCTGTCTTTGTGAAGCTCTCCTGTTGCCGCGAATTCTGCAACCTGGTCGTTATTTGTTGTGATAAGCGAGTTTTGGAGTACCAGTACGCCGTTTCTTACAAACCATTTACCGCTTCTTACATCAAGGAGCTGGCCTTTTAGATTTGAATTTGCATAAATCAAAATGAATTTTTCTTTAGTTATGTAGTTTTGCGGAACCAGTGCCACATACATATCTCCTGATTTGGAAGTTTGAGTAGAAATGTATTTCGTAATTTTTACAGGAAATTCAGCTCCGGCCGGGATTGTCCCAACACTTCCCTGAACTGTCGCATCAGGAATAACAAATCCTTCGCCTGTTTTCTTTCTCATTGCTTCAGCGAGTTTTGCGTTAGGATTTAGTTTTGCCTGTTCTGTCATATTGTACAAAATTGCTGCTACTTCCGCTCTTGTTGCAGGGCGTTCAGGTTCTAGTTTTACTTCTTCGCTGCCCGGTTTTACAACAATCATATTTAAGATTTCGGATTTCCCTGCAGGGATTAAAAATCTGGCAGGAATAGAGTCGGCATCTGCATATTTTTTTGATAACACTTCTTTTGCTTTAGCTTCGCTTATTTGTTCTGTTGTGAGTGCGTTAACAGCGATTGTTGTTGCTTCTTCTCTTGAAACGCTGTCTGCCGGTCTGAATTCTGAGCCTTCCTTTTCGCTTGAAATTAAATCAAAATATACGGCTTTTTGAATAGAATCATATGCCCAGAAATCAGGCGTTATATCTGTATAAGTTATTGGTTGTGCAATTTTTGTGTGTTCCTGTCCGAGTGCTTTTATTGCCATTGTTGCAAATTCTGCCCTTGTGACATTCTCATCAGGTTTGAATGTTCCATCAGGATACCCTACAATTACACCTTTGTCTGTTAAATCTTCAATCTGCTTTGCAGCCCAATAATCCGCTGCTACATCCGGGAACTGGAATGCATTTGCCGGCATTAAGCAAAATGCCGCTATTGCTGCAGAAATAAAGACTTTAAATAATCTTTTCATCTTTACTACTCTCCTATATAAAATAACCCTATAACATGTTAAATTGAATATCCGTTTATCTCAAGCTGATTTGAAGAAATGTAAATGAGTAATGCTCAGTTTATCTCAAAGGGTGTGGTACTCACTTTTTATAAAAAGCTAAATTAAGTTTATATAAAGATGTTAATATTCTGTGGTATACTTAAACTCATAGGAGTAAGGAAAAGGAGAGAATATATGATACCTATTTTAGATTCAAAACGTCAGTACGCTGCTATCGGTAACGAAGTAGAAAAGGCTGTCTGTGAAGTTTTACGTTCCGGTTCTTATATATTGGGACCAAATGCAAAAGCTTTAGAAAAAGAACTTGCAGAATTTTTGGGAGTTAATTATACAGTCGGGCTTAACTCCGGAACTGATGCGCTTCATCTTGCATTGAGAGCATTGGATATTGGTGCAGGTGATGAAGTTATAACAACAGCATTTACTTTTGTTGCCACAACCGAAGCTATCGGTATTGTTGGTGCAAAACCGGTTTTTGTTGATATTAATCCTGATACATTTAATATTGATCCGGATAAAATTGAAGCAGCTATTACTCCAAAAACAAAAGCTATTATTCCTGTTCATTTATATGGTCAGCCATGTGAAATGGATAAGATTATGGACATTGCAAAACGCCATAATTTAAGAGTAATTGAAGACTGCTGCCAGGCAATAGGCGCTACTTACAAAGGCCAAATGGTAGGTTCTTTCGGAGATTTCGGATGTTTAAGCTTCTATCCTACAAAGAACTTAGGCGGTATGGGTGACGGCGGTTTGATTATGACAAATTCCGAAAAATTAAGAGACAGAGTTGTTGCTCTTAGAAACCATGGCGGAGCTGTTCGTTATTATCACGATGAAATTGGCGTAAACAGCAGATTAGATGAAATCCAGGCTGCGATATTGAGAGTAAAATTGCCTCATGTAAAAGAATGGAACGAAAAGAGAAGAGCGCATGCAGCTTACTATAACAAATTGTTTGCTGATTGCAAAGATGTTGTAACTCCGGTTGAAGCAGACAACACTTATTGTGTATATCATCAATATACGGTTAAAATTCCAAACCGTGATGAAGTTCATAAAATGCTTCAGGAACGCGGCATAGGTGCAATGCTCTATTACCCGGTTCCTTTGCATCTTCAAAAAGTTCACGCATACCTTGGTGTGGGTGAAGGTTCTCTGCCTTATACTGAAGAAGATACTAAATGCGTTATATCTCTTCCGATGTTCCCTGAACTTACTGAAGAAGAACAAAGAACAGTTGCAAGTACTTTGATTGATTGTATTGCAAAATCAAAATCAGCAGCTGCAGTTTAAATATTATTTTGAGATTAGAAAAGCCTCCAGAAAATGATTTTTCGGGAGGCTTTTTTATTTCAAGGAAAAGAGCCGTTAGGAGTTCGGCTCTGATAGGAATTTTCTACCTCATGCTCTCGCATGCGACGGACTAAAATATGCAGCCAGTAAGGTTGTTATACCGCCGAGGACAAGTCCTCCTGTCAGAGCTGCTTTTGTTCTGGCTTTTGGTAGAAAATCTTTTATTAAGTTATAACTCTTTATTAAATCCTTATTGTTTGAAAGCTCAAATAATCTGTTTGAGGCAAAAGTTCTTCGTTTTGCTATAGCTATCAGTAAGTTATTATATGCCTCTTTTACTTTTGTCCATTTTGCAGGATTGCTTTTTATATTGTAGAGGCGTTCATTATATAGATTTTTAGCCGCGTTTGAATAGTGTTCAATTTTAGCAGAAATTCTGACACGAGCAGAAGCCAGGGCTTCATTTGCAGCAGTCAGCGCTTTTTTTAATTCTTCATTTTCCGGAGCTTTTTTTAAATTAGCTTTTGCTTTTCTGTATTGTTTGTTCAAATTAATAAAGTTTTCTTTTTGTATAGCATCTTGTAACGCTAAACGTGTTTGCTTGAAATTTTCTTTTAGTTCAGCCGGAACTTCTACTTTTTTAAACTCATCATGCCAGGTTTTTGCAGTTTTTTTAATTTCTGCGGCATTTTGTCGTTTAGATGCCTTGTACTCATCCTTTGCTGTCATAATGGCACTTAGGGCTTTTCTTTCTGCTGTACTCATTTGCTTAATTACGTTATCCGTATAGATTTGTGACATTCTTTTCGGGTTCATAATAAGCAAACGCTTTAAGGAATATTTTCTGGGTGCCATTGTATAACCTATACCAAGACCAATCACACCTCCCGCAAACGGTTCTATTGCAGGACTAATTAACAAGGAATTCTCACTCATAGGATCCTCCTTCTCTAATATTCTCTTTTTACACTCCTAAACGTGCACACAGTTTAACTCTAAAATAAAATTTTTGTGGCTTTTAACTTCAAATATTTACATCTTGTAACATTTATGTTATTATTTAGAAAACAGGAGGATTTATGGAACCGCTGGTATCAATTATTACGCCTACTCATAATATTATAGAAAACGGCTTAACAGATGAATTTAATCTGCTTGTGAATTTGTTGGATAAGCAGACCTATCCTGAGGTTGAACATATTATTATTGATAAGGCATCTAATGACGATACGCCTTTATTGTTAAAAGATTATAAAAATAAAGGGTATATACATTTTTTTTCAGAACCGGACAGCGGTAAATTCCAAGCATTAAACAAAGGTATTATGCATGCAAAGGGTAAATATGTTGCATTTGTAAGCTGTGATGATTTCTTTCATGATATTACAGGGTTTGCTGATGTTGTAGCATTGATGGAAGCAAATAATGCAGATTTTTCTTTTGCCCCTGCGTATTGTATTCACCCGGAAGGGTTTGTTTTCTTGTTTGAACCTGCTATTTATAATGTTTTTCAGGTTATGCCATGTTCAAGACAGGCTATGTTTTTCAAAAAATCCGTTATAGAAAAAGAAGGATATTTTGATGAAAAATTTAAAATCATGGGTGATTTTGACCTGATTATGAGGCTTGTCTTAAAACGTTATAAACCGGTTCGGGTGAATATCAACTACACAACATATCGTCTAAGTGAAAAAACAATGACATATCCGGATCGAGCAGAAGCTGAATGCCGTGCTATTTATATCAAAAACTTCAGGAATTTGTTCCAGCTTACAAATCCGGTTGTGGATAATATTGTAAAGTATTCAGAGTTTCCGCCTGCGTTATTGGAAAAGCTTTCAGCCTATTTCCCTCCTGAGGATAAGCAGTTGTTCTTTGATGCTTGTGAAGAAATGCATCAATTGCGCGTAAATGCTCAAAATCAGATGCAGCAGCAAGCTTCTGAACAGCAGCAGTAAATGTTACGCATTTTTAACTATTTGCAAATCCGCATGTGTAAAGTATCATGTATTTAGGCAGATATAATGCGCAATTTGAAGTATTAGAGCAAATTTAAGGGATATGAAAAATGAAAGAACAAAAAATAGCCGTTATAGGGTGTGGTGTTTGGGGCAGAAACATCGTACGTAATTTTTACAATCTTGGTGTTTTAAAAATTGTTTGTGATATTGATGAAGAAAATTTGAAAAAAGTTACCGAACAATATCCGGGCGTGGAAGTTACAAGAGATTATAACGATATTATTAGTAACCCGGAGATTACGGCTGTTGCAGTTGTTACCCCTAGTCATACCCACTACAAAATGGTTCATGCAATGCTTGATGCCGGAAAAAATGTTTATGTTGAAAAACCTATATCAACTGTTGCTCAGGAAGCTAAAGATTTGACCGAAGTTGCCGATTCAAAGGGCTTGGTATTAATGGTTGGGCACCTGCTTCTTTACCATCCTGCTGTTAACAGATTAAAAATGCTTATTGAAGAAGGAGCTTTGGGAGATATTGTTTATGCCCAGAGTGACAGACTGAATGTCAATTTCTTTAAGAATGACAGAAGTGTTATGTGGGATTTGGCACCTCATGATGTTTCCATGATGAGTTATGTAACAGGTAAAGATCCTGTAAGAGTTATTTCTGCAGTGGGATGCTCTTCTGAACAGAATGATATAATGGATATAACACATCTTACAATTGAATTTGAAGGCGGAATGGTCGGACAGATTTCAGATAGCTGGATTACTCCGAGAAAACATGTTCAGCTTCTTGTACGCGGTACTAAGGCTACTGCAATCCTTGATGATACGGTTCAGGATGATAAGCTTGTTATTTATGATAATTTCAAAAAAGATACCTTGCAAAATGTGACTTTGGATTACCTTGAAATTGAACCATTGAAGCTTGAATGCCAGCACTTTATAAGCTGCTGTGAAACCGGTAAGAAAGCCCGTTCCGGAGGCGATAACGGTTTTATGGTTACGACAATTTTAGAGCAGGCAGAGAAACTTATGCTCGGTGACCGAAGAAAAAATTTAGATGAAGTTAATTTTGCACTTTCAAGGTTGAAAAAACAGTAAAGGATAGTGATTTAAATGGATATTAAGAATAATACTGCCAATATAGTTTCCATAAGCAGAGTTTTTGTGGCGTTTGCCGCCATAGGCTTGTTGTTTGTTCATACAACAGAGGCTTATATTTGGGCGTTGGTGCTTACAATAATTGCGTTTATTATGGATGGGGTGGACGGTTACATTGCCAGAAAATATAATCAGTCATCTGAACTTGGCTCTGTTTTGGATATTATGGGGGATAGAATTGTCGAGGCTTCCTATTGGATTGTTTTTGCAGTACTTGGCTGGTTAAATATTATTTTCCCTCTGATTTGTGTGGCAAGAGCTTTTACTACTGACAGCATAAGAAGTGTTGCGTTATCTAAAGGGATGACCGCTTTTGGAGATAAGTCAATGCAGTCAACTTCTTGGGGAAAATTTATATGCGCTTCAAAATTTATGAGAATAAGTTACGCTGTTGCTAAGGTTGCGGCATTTGTTCTTTTGATATTTGCAAATATTCCTCACTTAAGCGTCGGGCTTCAATACCATGTTATGAATGTTGCTGTTGTATTAGCCTGGATTGCGATAATTTTCTGTGTGGTGAGAGCTGTTCCTGTTGTTTTGGAGAGCGGAAAGCTATTTGAAAAATAGATTGGTGCTAAAATGGCGGCAAAGATTAATATTGTATTATATGAACCTGAAATTCCGCAGAATACCGGCAATATCGCAAGGCTTTGCGCTTGCACCGGTGCGTCTTTATATCTTGTAGGGAAGCTTGGCTTTTCTCTTTCAAGTAAATATACCAAGCGTGCAGGGTTAGACTATTGGGATAGTGTTGATTTGCACAAAATTGATACTATGGAGGAATTGTTTGAAGCAAATAAAGAGGCTAACTTTTATTATCTGACGACAAAAACCGATAAAAAATATACTGATATAAAGTTTCAAGACGGTGATTTCCTTGTATTCGGCCCGGAAACAAGAGGGCTGCCTGAAAAATACGTTAAAGATGAACATGCCTTAACTATTCCGATGAAAGAAGGTCAAAGAAGTTTAAATTTATCCAATTCGGTTGCAATTGTAACTTATGAGGTTATAAGACAAAATGGACTTTAAAATGCCTGAAAGGGTTCAAAATTCACACAAAGGTACGTTCGGAAGAGTGCTGAATGTGTCCGGCTCTGATTATATGACGGGGGCTGCATATTTATCAAGTCTTTCTGCTTTAACGGTGGGTTGTGGATATGTTTTCCTTTGTACGACTGAAAGAGTTATTGATGCTGTCGCTGCCCAAAGTCAAAATATTGTCTTTTGTCCGCTTTCTGATTTGGAAAATCAAGTGAACTCTGCAGATGTATTACTTATTGGATGTGGTTTATCAACTTCTGATGCGGCTATTGATATTTTCAAGAGAGCTATTAATTCAGTTGGAAATATTCCTGTTGTAATTGATGCAGATGGTCTGAATATTCTGGCGCAAACAGGTGAAAAGCTCCTGAAACAAGTTCAGAATGACATAGTTTTAACACCACACCCTAAAGAAGCTTCAAGGCTTTTAGGTGTCGAAGTGGAAACAATTCTATCTGATATGGAATATTGGGCAAAAGAGATTTCTAAAAAATATCATTGCGTTACTGTGTTAAAATCGCATAACACGGTTGTTTGTTCAAAAGACTTGAAAATTTATGTTAATAACACAGGCTGCAGTGCTCTTGCAAAAGCCGGGAGCGGTGATGTTTTGGCCGGCATGATATCAGGACTTCTGGCTCAAAAGTGCGATGCTTTTTATGCTGCAAAACTTGGAGTTTATCTGCACGGACTTTGCGGAGATTTAGCAAAAAATGACCTGACCGAATACGGAGTTTTGGCTTCCGATCAGATCAGGTTCATTCCTTATGCTATAAAAACTTTGTTATAATTTTCAGTTATGCTAAAACATCAAGGTCTTTGTTTCCCTGTTTGGCTATATTGTCAGGTTTGCCATGGGCAAGATTATACAAATAGCCGTTTTGCATATCTTGAGCAGCTGAAATAGAATTATCGACTACGGGTGCGGTTGGAGCAAACGGGCTTGTGTAATTTACTTTAGACTTTTCAGCTTGTGCTGAGCGTTGAAAACTGTCAGCAGCTTGAGATTCTTTTATTGCTTTTTCAGCAGCCTGAATTTCTCTTTTGGTGAAAACTTTACCAACACCTGTGTATTCGTGAAATTTTTCTGCGGCAATTTCTTCTGCAGTTTTAGTCATTTTAGTTAACATTTCTTCTCTTCCGGTAAATGCAATTTTGTTAATCATTTTGTTTTCTCCTTTTTTGAATATTTTTTATGCTGATATTTAGCATAACGATTGTAAAAAATAAATTTGTCTTTATTTTTAAATAATGTTACAAATATTCATAAAAATAAGACGTATTATATTATAGTTTCCTGAAAATTTAAAAACAACTAGCCGTTTTTCCAAGAATTACACGTTTTTTTGCTCCTGTGCATTCAGGGAGGTTATTGGGAATTCCATAGTATGTGCAGTATCCAAGAAGTGCAAATGCCATGGCTTCTTTAAAGTTATTTGATATTCCGTAATCTTCATGGGTTTTAAGTTTTATATCTTTTGGCAGATATGTTCTTAAAAATTTCATAAGCGTTGGATTATAAGCCCCTCCGCCGCCAATAACAACCTCTTCAATATCAATTTCAGGCAGGATAAACCTTTCATAAGCTTGCACAATTGTTTTAGCAGTCAGCGCCGTTACCGTAGCAATTATATCTTTAGGTTCCGGCGGGGCAAATTTTAGTGCATTTTCAATATATAAAGGAGAAAAGTATTCTCTGCCGGTTGTTTTAGGAGGATTTTTAAAATAATATTCATCCTGCAGCAGACAATCGAGCCAGCTCTGCGAAATATTGCCGCTTTTTGCGATTTCTCCGTTTTTATCATACGGCATGCCAAAAAATTTATTAGTGCAGTAATCAATCATAATATTTCCGAGCCCGGTATCAAAACCAAATGTAGGGTGATAATGAGAAACCATTGTTACATTTGAAATTCCTCCGATATTTTGAACTGCAATATTTTTACCTGTCGGCTTAAACCATTTTTCATCGGCAAAACAAACTAAAGGTGCCCCTTCTCCCCCTGCTGCAATATCTGCTTCCCTGAAATTCGAAATAGTTAAACATCCTGTTTCTTTTGCTATAACAGAACTTTCACCTATCTGAAGTGTGCTTTTTAACGAAATATCATCTAATTTTTCATTCTGCGGGGCATGATAT
>CALUUU010000046.1 GCA_944324035.1 Candidatus Gastranaerophilales bacterium | reverse complement strand
CTACTATATAATGAAAATGAAAAAACGTGAACATCCAAATGCAACAAAGGAACAACTGGCGGACTATGTTGCCGAGTTTAAAAAACAACAGAGGGAAGATTTAATAAACACTTTACGAAACGAAAGCACAGTAAAATATAAGTTTGCAGACGGTTCAACAAGAAAAATAAGTGATAAAGAATATAGAAATTTACTTGCCGAAACCCTTGATAATTTATTTAAACACGATGTTGAATTAGAAAATGATATTGATACAACAATAAGAAAACGAACAGTAAGAAGTAATTATTACAGAACAAATAATGCAGAAGCAAGAAGTGTATTTGAAGAGCTGATTAATGTTATAAGGAATGCAGATAGTGTAGGGCAGATTGACGGATATATTGCAGGAAAAATTAAAGCTTTGCGTAAAAATTCAAATGCAAAAGAAATGATAATAATTCTTAGTGATATCCAAAAACGAGCTCATAAAAACGGCGGTGGAAAATCTGATTCATTTAAGAATATTAAAAAGGCTCTTGAGGGTAACATTGAAAAAATGCTTAAACACGTTGAGATATATTCTAAACTCAATTCCGAAAAAGAAGTGGCAGATAGAGTTGCAGCGAGTGTAAAAGCTGATATTATAGAGGCTACAACTTCGAAAAATTTCTTTGAAGGCTTGAAAAAGACAGTTACCGAAAAAACTACTGTTGCAGAAATTCAACGACTGATTGACGCAAAGAAAAAATCATTACGAGTAGAACAAAGCAGTTTGAGCAGAGATTTTGCAGAAGAAGTTGCCAAGCAGCTTATTGAAAGGACAAAGGCTCATATGAAATGTTATAAGCAAATAGTCGGAGTATTTGTTTCACTGGCAATTTTACCATTTACCTGCACTTTATTAAACTGGACTTATCCGAGATTTATGGACATGCTGTTTCCTAATTTATCTAATAAAAAGCACGATAACGAGTCTTCCAAACTTATAAATCAGGCACCGAAGAAAGTTGAGGTGGCATGATGGGTTTAATGCAGATTGGCAGAGATTTTGCATCTAAAGCATATAATTACGGGTTTAAAAAGCCGTTTTTGGCTTTTTCAGAAATGCCGCTAATGGATAAAGGTTATGCTTCTTACAGAGCAAACAGCAGAAAGGTTATTGACGGGATAAGCATAGCATCAATTATTCTAAAAGACGGTGTAGGGTGTTATATGTATGTAAATCAGAGTCTGCACAATGATAAAATCCCGGAAGATAAACGCAAATTTGTTGCCGCTTTGGATTTAACAAACGGCGGATTAATGATTTTGGCACAGATATTGATGCATGTCACTATTTCTAACAAAATAGTCCAGACTAAAATGTTTGAAAAAATATTCGGAAAATATTTCGATAGAAATTCCAAAAAGATGATACAGGCAGTTCTTCAAAATACAGAGAAATATAAGAATGCCTCTGCGCAAGATATTTCAGAAGCTTTTGCAAAGATTAAAGGTTCGGTATGTGATGCGTTCGGCTCACTGACATCTCTGTTTGCCGCAACTACAATCGGAAAACGTGTAATTGTTCCGTTCATAGCAACACCGCTTGCCGGAAAAGTTGAAGAAAGAATGAATAAAAACGCAAAGAAACCTGTAGTGGATAAAGACACCCGGAATACTTATGACACATCAAAACATGTAAAAAAACATGCTGAATTAAAAAATTTGAATGTAGTTTCAGGTTAAATAGCATTTGATAAGACAGAACAGGTTTCAAAAATACCTGCATACAAGTATGCAGGTAAAGCGATAATACGTGCGTTATATATCAAATTCCACCGATAAAATAAAAAGCCTGTTATACTTACAAAGAGATTCGGCGAAGAATGTGCTTGTGTGACTCTGTAGCACTCAGAATGACAACAAAACCCGTCATAGCGAAGCAATCCAGGAAAAAATATTCAAAATAAATTCGTAAATTGTAACTTACAATGATTGCATTATGCGAATAAATGAAGTATAATCAACATTATTGGATATAAGTAAGAGGGTAAGATTAATATGTCAGAAGAGTTGGAGCAGTTTAAAAGCGAATGTAAAAAATTAGTAGAGGATAAAAAGTATAGTGAGCTGCTAACTATTTGCGAAACCAAACTCGAAGAATTGAATAAAACAGCTTCTGACGATAAGGAATTCTTGGCGTATGTTTATTTAGCGATAGGCAATACGAAAGCTGAATTAGGTAATTTACATGAATCTATTGAAGATTATAATAAAGCTATAGAGCTAAATCCAAAATTAGAAAATGCATATTACGGCAGAGGTTATGCTAAACATGACTTAGGTAATTATCAAGGTGCTATCGAAGATTATAATAAAGTTATTGAGTTAAAGCCGGATGACGAAGGGGCTTATTATTATAGAGGTATTGCTAAATCTGACTTAGGTAATTATCAAGAGGCTATTGAGGATTACAATAAGGCTATTAAATTAAAGCCTGACTACAAAGAGGCATATTACGACAGAGGTTATGCTAAATGCATACTGGGAAAATATCAAGAGGCTATCGAAGATTATAATAAAGTTATTGAGTTAAAGCCAGATGACGAAGGGGCTTATAATAATAGAGGTATTGCTAAATCTGACTTAGGTAATTATCAAGAGGCTATTGAGGATTACAATAAGGCTATTGAGTTAAAGCCAGATTATGCAGGTGTTTATAATAATAGAGGCTATGCAAAATATAAATTAGGCAATTTTCAAGAAGCTATCGAAGATTATAATAAAGTTATTGAGTTAAAGCCGGATGACGAAGAGACTTATTATAATAGAGGTATTGCTAAATCTAAATTAGGCAATTATCAAGACGCTATTGAAGATTACAATAAGGCTATTGAGTTAAAGCCGGATGACGAAGAGACTTATTATAATAGAGGTAATGCTAAATCTAAATTAGGCAATTATCAAGATGCTATTGAAGATTACAATAAGGCTATCGAGTTAAAGCCTGATTTCGCAGATGCATATAATAATAGAGGCTATGCAAAAGCTGACCTAGGTATGTCTAAAGAAGCAATTAAAGATTTCAATAAAGCTATTGAGTTAAAGCCGGATGACGAAGATGCCTATTATAATAAAGGCAATGCTAAATCTGACTTAGGTAATTATCAAGAGGCTATCGAAGATTACAATAAAGTTATTGAGTTAAAGCCGAATGACGCAGCTGCTTATAATAATAGAGGTAATGCTAAATCTAAATTAGGTAATTATCAAGACGCTATTGAAGATTACAATAAGGCTATTGAGTTAAAGCCGGATGACGAAGAGACTTATTATAAAGAGGTAATGCTAAATATAAATTAGGCAATTATCAAGATGCTATTGAAGATTACAATAAGGCTATCGAGTTAAAGCCTGATTTCGCAGATGCATATAATAATAGAGGCTATGCAAAAGCTGACCTAGGTATGTCTAAAGAAGCAATTAAAGATTTCAATAAAGCTATTGAGTTAAAGCCGGATGACGAAGATGCCTATTATAATAAAGGCAATGCTAAATCTGACTTAGGTAATGCGCATTGAAACAATATCACAAAGAACTAAAAGATTTTTGGTTGTTTCTGATGATTAAAATAGGTTTCAAAAGGACACATAAACACTAGCTAATCGTCTTATTTCCCCTGGATTGCTTCAACGCTTCGCGTTTCGCAATGACGCCTTTTAGCACTTTCTGGTATGACATAATGCTACTCACCAAAAGGTGAGTCAGGCAAATGTTCACACAGTGCGATAGGGAGCTATCTAAAATAACATTTCTTTCGCATCCCACAAAGCGCAGCGCTATAATGTCCTGCCTCAGGAAGTATCTCTTGAATTTGCTATATAAATCACGATATTATCTCGTTTACAACTTTATTCAAAGGTGCTATAATCAGCTTGAAAAAGGAGAGAGAACATATGGAAATTAAAGTTTTAGACGATGTAAAAGAACTTAAAACCGAAGTTCTTGTAATAAACAAATTTGAAGGTGAAAAAACTTCAAACGAACTTGCAAATAAATTTGCGGTAGAAAAAGACTGCTTTGAAGGAAAATTCGGGCAAACTTATTTGCTTCAAACTCTGGGTCAGTCGCCGGCCGATAAAATTTTGATAATCGGTTTTGGTAAAAAAGACGAATTTGATGCCCCGAAAATGACAGAAGCTGTGGCAAAAGCAGTAAAAAAATTACAGCAAATCCACGCAAAAAAAGCCTGCTTTGATTTTGATGTAATGTGCGATTACGGAAAATCAGCTGCAATAGGTGCATATATCGCTGATTACGCTTTTGACAAATACAAATCGGAAAAAGCAGCAAAAGTAGATGAAATTACTTTTGCAAAGTTCTCAAAAGCAGAAGTTGAAGAAGGTATTATCTTTGGCGAAGCTATGAAGCTAACCCGTGATTTGGCAAATGAGCCTGCCGCATATGCTACCCCAACTAAACTTGCAGAAGTTGCACAAAATATTGAAGGTATCACAACCGAAGTATTTGACAAAGACGAAATTGAAAGAATGAATATGGGCGCCTATCTTGCTGTAGCAAAAGGAAGCATTCAGCCTCCTAAATTTATTCATATGAAATACACAGGCAAAAACCCGAAAAAAAGGATTGCAATAATAGGCAAAGGCTTATGTTTTGACAGCGGCGGTATGGATTTAAAACCCGCAGCCTCAATGCTTACAATGAGAGATGATATGTCAGGGGCAGCGTGCATTTTAGGTGTAATGACAGCACTTGCAAAACTGCAGCCGGAACTTGAGGTTCACGGTATAATTGCGGCTTGCGAAAACATGCCGGGTAACGGCGCATACAAGCCTGGAGATATACTTACAGCGAAAAACGGCAAAACCATAGAAGTTGACAATACTGACGCAGAAGGCAGATTAACACTTGCTGATGCCCTTTGTTATGCGTCTGAACTCGGTGTTGATGAGATTATTGATATTGCAACTCTGACAGGAGCCTGCATGGTAGCGTTAGGAACATCTGTTTCCGGAATTATGGGCAATGATGAAGATATGATTGCAAACATTATCAGAACCGCTAAAAACAGCGGCGAAAAATTCTGGGAATTACCGCTATATCCTGAATACAAAGACAGTCTTAAATCAGATATTGCGGATATGAAAAATACAGGTTCACGCTATGGCGGAGCATCCGCTGCAGGTGTATTTTTGAAAGAATTTGTATCTGACAATATAAAATGGGCTCACATTGATATTGCAGGAACCGCCTTCCTTGAAAAACCTCAAAAAGAATTCATTTCAGGTTCTACAGGCGTTGGAGTTCGTACATTATTAAATTATTTAAAATAAAGACAGGAAAACCAAATAAAAAGACCGCCTAAATTTTATAGGCGGTCTTTTTTTACAAATTGATAAAAATCTATTTTTTCTCGGTCTTTTCTATAACCTTATCTATCAAACCATATTCTTTGGCTTCATATGCGGTCAAGAAGTGGTCGCGCTCACAATCTTCCTTAACTTTTTCATAAGGCTGACCGGAATTTTCTGCCATGATTGAAATTAACATTTCTTTCATTCTTAAGATTTCTTTAGCCTCAATTTCAATATCGGTTGCCTGGCCTTTTGCACCGCCTAACGGCTGGTGAATCATTATTCTTGAATTCGGAAGCGCCATTCTTTTGCCCTTTGCTCCTGCTGAAAGCAAAAATGCGCCCATAGATGCTGCATCACCGAGGCATATTGTACAAACATCTGATTTTATCAAATTCATGGTATCATAAATTGCCATGCCGGCAGTAATAACACCACCCGGACTGTTTATGTATAACATAATATCTTTTTCGTTATTTTCGCTATCGAGAAGCAAAAGCTGTGCAACGATAGAATTTGCGACCTCGTCATCAATTTCAGTTCCGAGGAAAATAATCCTTTCTCTCAATAATCTTGAAAAAATATCGAAAGAACGTTCACCGCGTGATGAGTTTTCAATAACTGTCGGGACATAGCCCATAATTTTCATATAAGTATCCTGATCCATTTTTCTCTCCTAATTACGGATGTATTATAACACAAAGCTTAATAAAAAACTATACTGCAGCTTCCTGATGTTTAAACTGTGCATTATAAAGTGTTTTATAAGCTCCGTTTTCAACATTTAACAGCTCGTCATGGGAACCCATTTCGACTATTTCACCCTGATTTATGACAACAATCTTATCTGCATTTTGAATTGTCGAAAGCCTGTGCGCAATAACAAATACTGTTTTATCCTGCATAAGATTTTCAATTGCTCTCTGAACAATGGCCTCTGACTTGTTATCCAAAGCTGAAGTTGCTTCATCCAGAATAATAATCGGCGCATTCTTAAGAAACGCTCTTGCAATTGCAACTCGCTGTTTTTGACCGCCGGAAAGAAGAATACCGCGTTCTCCGATATATGTATCCCAGCCGTTTTCAAGTGAAGCGACAAAATCATCTAAGTATGCCATTTCCAAGGCTTTTTTAACTTCATCATCAGTAGCATTTGCATTCCCTAAAAGAATATTTTCTTTTATGGTACCTGAGAACAAGAAGTTATCCTGGAACACAACCGCAATATTTTGTCTTAAAGATTTCAGTGTCAAATCTCTTATATCAACACCGTCAACCTTAATAGCTCCGCTTGTCACATCATAAAAACGCGGAAGCAAGCTTACTATTGTAGTTTTCCCGCCGCCGGAATTACCCACAAATGCGACTGTTTCTCCGTGATTAACTGTTAAATTTATATGCTTAAGCACCGGCACATCTTTTTGATATTCAAAACATACATCTTCAAACGTAATTTGTTTGTAATTAGGTGACATCGCAACTGCATTTTCTTTATCTTTAATTTTTGGCTCGGATTCAAGTATATTAAAGACCTGCTCAATCGAGAAGAAAGAGAATTGAACAGCATTAAAGTTGTTTCCGAGGTTTTTAATAGGAGTATAAAGCATTATCAACGCGGTTATAAATGATACAAAATTCCCTGCAGTAATCTGTTTTGTCAAAATCAAATGGCTGCCGTAACCTATTGCAAGACCGATACCAACCGAAACAATTACGTGCATAAAAGGCGAAAGCCAAGAAGTTCTCTGTACCATTTTTATGTTAACAGTAAAGATATTTTTCAGAATTTCAGCAAACTTGCTGCGCTGCTGCGCCTCAAGATTATATGAAGATATAGTTTTAATCCCGCTGTAGGCCTCATTGTAAGCTGTAATTATGGCGGAATCCGCAACAAGTGTCCGCTGCATAACTTCGTTTATACGTTTTCTTATCTGTGCCACCGGCGCAAACGCACAACCTAATACACCCACTGCAATTAACGCAAGCTGCCAGGAATTGTAGAATAAAACGCACAGCAAAGACAATGAAGAGAACAATCTCTGCATAAATACTTTTAAATTATCCAAAAGCCCTGCACAGGCATTATCCGCCATATTATTAAAAGAAAATATTACATCCCCTGATTTTCTTTGATCAAAGTATGAAGTTTCAAGTGTAAGCATCTTCTTAAACAAATCCGCCTTTAAACCGTTAGTAATTTTCTTGCCTACCCAGGTGTTGAGGTATGTTGCCAAATAATTCAGCCCGCCTTGCATTGTTGTAAATAGGACAATACCGAGCGGAATATACCATGGGGATTCAATGGATTTTTCAACCATTACCAAGTCCATGTAAGGCTTCAAAGATAATGCAATAATCGCGTCCAATGAACCGATAGGTATACATATTAAAACAGCTAGCAATGCCCTGAACCAGTATGGTTTAACGTAAGGCCACATCCTTGAATAATTTTCTACAACATGTGTATTCTTACACTTATTAATAAAATCATCAATTTTCTCTCTAATCATCGAATTATCCTGTTTATACTACTAAAATCTACTGCCAAAAAGGCAAAATATCCTTGTCACAGAATAACATAAATATATACATTTTACACTTAAATATTAACAAAAATAAATACAGACTACCCGACCAGGCAGTCTGTATTAAAACTTCCCTTTTTCAGCGCATACACGCCATGTCACTAATAATCTGTTGCATCTTTATATTTATAACTCAAAAGACTATATGTATCACTTGAGGAATCTTCACTTCCGTAAAACACTGACATGTTAGAAGCTGCCTGAAGCCTGAATTCATCCTGTTTTTTCTGTTTTGAACAGTCTACACTGTATGCAGAAATTTCTTCGCTTGTAATTCTGCCGTCATGATTTGTATCCATTTCGTCAAAATGATTTAAGATATTTTCCATAGTACTTGTAGAAAGACCGCTTGCTCCGGATGCATACAACTGCGTGAGTTCCGCTTTCGTAAGCCCCTGTGTAGACATTTGATTAGTCAAATTAGTCATTTCTTCCGAACTTATAATACCGTCACCGTCTTTATCAATATTAGTAAAATTATTTTGCAGGTATGAAGCAAAGCTTTGATTAACTAAATTTACTTTACTTGCGTCTGTTCTTGCTTCGCTGATACTGTCAAGGGTAACCCCGTTTGGATTAGTCGATGCCAGATAAGAATATGTATTTGTTAAGCCTGCATATATACCTGCAAGTATTGAACTGCCATTTGAACCACTCATAATATAACCCTCTCGTTAATGTAATCCGTTACTATTTTAATGTTTTTTTATAAAATGTCAAGATGTAACTCGGGAGTTATATAAGAAATTTCACCAAAAATTTCCAAAACCGCGTCATCCTTACAAAGCGAACCGCCGCAGCTGAGTTGTCTGTCATCCTGAGCGTAAGCGAAGGATCTCTTTATACATGAGATACTTCGGGCTAAAGCCCTCAGTATGACGAGAAATATCATTCTTATCAGGTGGATGACATTATGATATAACTAAATTTCTCTGTTGATATAATAACTCCCCATCCCAGCCTTCCCCAAGCTGGGGAAGGAGCTTATGCGTTGCGTTGTCCTTAGCAGCGCTGAAATTGATTGCGTATTTTTCTTTATATGTAAATTTTTCCTGGATTACTTTAACAAAACTTTTCCAAAGAATAATCTAATTTAGCAGACTGTCTAAATATTCTTCATTATATTTTAAAGTATCTTTCGTTGCCACAATTGAATATAAAGGCTTGCCGGCAAATACATACTGTGCAGCATTGTATATATCATCTGTAGTAATCTTATCTATCATATCAAGATACATGTTATCCCTGCCCGCCCCATAGTATGAATTCAGACCGTCGCTTAAGGAAGAAGTTTTGCATGCAACCGATTCATTTATTGATAATATTGTATTTTTTAAAGATAATTTTGCACTTTCAAGTTCAGTTTCAGAAACCTTTTCTGATTTTAGCTTAGCAATATGCTGTTTGAAGCCGTTGATTGACTTTTGAAGATTGTCATAACTTTTTTCGCCGGTTTCTTTATTATCTGTTGTAGTGCCTATTACAAGGCTTATTACCCCGGTATTGCCTTTGGAAGTCAGGTTAGAGCGGACGGAATAGGCAAGTTTTTGCTTTTCTCTTAAATCATTGAACAATCTGGAAGAAGGGCCTCCGCCTAGAATTATATTTAATAATTCTATAGTTACATCATCTTTCAGATTTTCAGTTTCTTTAAATTTATAAGCGTTAACAATTTTTGCCTGATTTTTATTCGCGGTATCAGTGAACACTTTTGTTACCCTTTGAGGTGCAAAAGTATCAAAAATGTCATATTTAAAAGGTACTGCCGCTTTTAAGGTATTTAATTTGGCGAATACATTATTTTTCAACTGAGGATTTTCATTAAACGGAGCCGATATCGCAACCGAGCCGTTAGAATTTTGAATTATACTGTTATAAAGATTTTTTACATCAGACAAAGTAAGCGTTTCCAAACCTTTCAGGATATCTTCTTTGGTATAGCTTATTCCGTTAAACAATTCAGGCTCAAGTTTATTCCAAGGAGTTTTGTCAGCCCGCTCAAGAATATCAATTATATTATTTTTTACTTTATTAAATGTTTCATCAGTAAATCGTGGAGAGTCAACTATTTCTTTCAGCAAATCAATTCCTTTATCCAAGTCGTTGACGTCACCTTCTACAGAACACGACAGTCCATCCCAATTTGCAGAAGCTCTGATTTTTACTCCTTGTTTTTCCAGCAGTGCCACCATTTCGTTGCGGTCTTTTGTTACTGAGCCTTCAGCAAGCATATCACTCAATACCAAATAAGCTGCAGGATTTTCTGCTTTTATTATTGATTTTGGAGTTATTTGAAGTTCCATTACTGAATTCGGTAATTTTGACTCATATACAACAACCCTGTAGTTATTACGCAGGTTATACTGCTTAACATTATCCATATTTAGGGCTTGTTTTTTCAGATTACCGGTAAATGTAAGACCAGATGCTTTTTTGTAATTTTCCGAAAGTTTCTTTTCATCAATTTCTGCCGGATGAACTACAGTTATTGCTACTTTATTCAGGTCTAAATACTTTCTTGCCGTATTAAGCAAGTCTTGCGGAGTCATATTATCTACAATTTTTTCATAATCCGTAATTGATGACATGTTATTTTCAAGCATTGCTTCGCCAATATTTGTATTTAATAATGCGGAATATTCAAATTTCTTTGCAAAGTCAGATTTCATATCGCGTTTAAGAATTCTCATTTCTTCCGGTGTCGGCAGAATTTGCTGATATTTGTTAATCTGTGAATAAATTGTTTTTAGAAGCTTTTCGGAATTTTCGTCGCTAACATTTGCAGAAATCATGAACGCTTTTTTATCATTCGGCTTTGTTGAAATTTTTTCTCCCATACAGTCTACAGAAGTGTTTAATTCATCAAACAGTTTTGAAGCTCTGCTGGTGCCAAATAACAAACGATTCAAAGCCTGCAGGTAAATTTCATCTTTTGCATTATTGTTTTCTGCCCCGGCAAATCCCATAACCACAATAGTAGAAGTCGCCCTGTCCGATATGATATCTTCACGTTTCGGCGATGTAATCGGCTCCAGCTTTTCATAATATCTGTTGTTTGGAACATTTTTGTTTGATGAAAAATATTTTGATATCAATTTCATTGTTTCATCCGGTTCAACTTCGCCGGTAACAACTGTCACCATATTTGCAGGATAATAATTTGTGTTAAAATAATCAACCACATCTTCTCTTGTAAGATTTGTAATATTAGAGGTATTTCCAGCTATTACATCCACAGAAGAGGTTTTTATATTAAACAAATTTTTTAAAGTTTTGTTGTATGCCAAATTATCGGGATTTGACGTAATCATATTAATCTCAGAGTTAACAATACCTTTTTCTTTTTCAAGCATATCAACAGCAAAACGCGGGCTTTCCAGCATTGAGGCGTGAATTTTTATTTTCTTTTCCAAATCATCGTCATTTAAAAGGTGTGATGAAATAAAATAATTTGTTTCAGCCAAACCTGTGCTTGCATTTGTATCCGCGCCCATCTTATCGGTAGTTTTGAAAAATTCACCTGCTTCAAGCCCGTCAGAACCGTTAAACAGGTTATGCTCAATATAATGGCTAATACCGCGAACTCTGTCAGGCTCATTCATTGAACCTGTATTAACATAAGTCTTTAAAACAGTTTCGCCCTCTTTTGGAACAATAACTACTCTTTGGCCGTTTGCCAGCTTATAACAAGAAGCTTTTAGACCGTATGGTAAAGTTATATCGCTTATTTTTGTGTAAGGCATAGGTGTTTTTACGGCAGCATGATTTATTACAGGCTGAAGCTCTTTGACCTCCTTATATTCCGAAGCCGCATATCCGACATTATCCGGCTTTTTATTTTTGGGGGCAGCCGTAACTGTATTTACGTTAATTGTATGTTTTACACCACTAATTAAATCTGACATATTTTCCCTACTTTTATATTAAAACATAGACGCTTTATAAATTGCCATGATTTTTGTTAAAAATTGTAAAGATTATTTTTATAAAAAAGGCAATTTTTAAACAAAAAAAAACTTTATTTTAATATAAGGAAATGAGGACAAAGATATGAAAGAACAAGAATTAAATACGATGATGTCAGTAGTGTCAGATCCAATCTGCAATGTTTATAAAATCAATAACAGAAAAGATTTGGAAGAAATTCAAAGAATAATTCGTATTTTTAATATTGCAGACGAGCAGCACAACAAGCATACAATGTTGTCAATCAAAAACCTTGCAACATTCAGACTTGTATTGAGCAACAACTAAATTACTCATTTCAATAAAAATTTAAAAGGCTTTGATATTTAATATCAAAGCCTTTATGATATCTAAGAAAAATATGCAAACAATGCCGGTACAAAAATCATCACCCCTATTATGATTGCAACAAAAGTCACAAACATAACAGCACCAGCCGATATATCCTTAGCCATCCCGACAAGTGTAGAATATCTGTTATGAAAAACCGCATCAAGCGAAAATTCTATAGCGGAATTTATCATTTCCGTCACAACAACAAGTGCAATTGCAAAAAGCAAAATACACAATTTTACAATATTTAAGCCCAATACCATTCCCAAAAGCAGAATAAAAGTTGCTGCCATAAAGTGTATACGAATATTTCTCTCGCTCTTTAGGACTATTCTTAATCCCTTTCGGGCATTTTTAAAAGTTCTGCCAAACCCTTGTGTTTTAAACTTACTCATACTCCGACAGCCTTTAGTGCATTGTTTTGTAACCTGATAATAAAATTATAATCTTCTTCACTCTGATGGTCAAATCCCAAAAGATGCAAGATGCAATGACTTATTAAAAACGCAAGCTAAAAATCTTTTGTGACGTTCTATTTC